>NZ_PEAZ01000077.1:0-23474 GCF_002734245.1 Sphingobacterium sp. 1.A.4 | reverse complement strand
ATTTTTTCAATTATGCGAATATAAAGCTGGATACACCCATGAGAAACAACCAAAAAAATTATCAAAAACAAAAATATATTTTCAGAAAATCCAGAAAAAGAATTGAGACTTTATTCTCTCAACTTTGCGACCAATTTAAAATCAGAAACAATTACGCAAAATCTTTTAACGGTTTTAAAATAAGGGTATTGAGCAAAATAACAGCATTAACTTTCATTCAGTTTGTCAATGTTTTTCTATTTAACAGGAAAATGAACAATATAAAAATTGCATTGATTTAATAATGCACTACGAGTTAAGAAAATAAAATTTACTAACTATTTTTTCCGCACACGGAATTTACGGAATTTGCGGAAATACCCACCCCTTACCTTCGCTGAAAATTAGTAAACGAAGGTATCATGAAACATAACAACACCCCACAAAACCTACAGCTATTTTTAGCCACGCAAGATCAATTAAGATCAGTAGTATCTGAATGCGTCAAAGAAGCTTTACAGATTTCAGCTTCAACAACTCAATCAGCAAGTGCCTCTTCTGAAATCATTGACACAAAAGAACTTCTTTCACGCTTAGGCCTAAGCGAACCTACTATTATTCGGTACAGACAAAAAGGAACTATTCCCTATCTACGAATAGGGAGCGCCATTAGGTACGACTATCAAAAGGTATTAGAAGCCCTAGAAAAAAGAAAAGGAGGCAAGATATGACCTCTACCTCCAAATCATTTATGCTCTTCTATGCCAAATATACAGAAAAACTTCCGTCTTTTTTCTTAAGCCTTACAAGTTCTAAGGGACGAACAAGATGGCTGTCTGCATGGTTGTGCATAGCCATTACAGAAGCAAATTACAGGCTTTCTTCTACACAAGTTTCACAATGGTATGCAGTAGCTCCAAAATCTTTCAAGAGAGCCTTAACCGTCTTGATAGACAAGCATCCAAACCACAGATTAAGAATTAATGCAAGAAAACTACTTAGTGATCTGGCTTCGGATCGATCAAACCCCAACTAGCCATGATAGATCATATTGTATGTCACACCCAAAGCCCGGGTCTCGCTAAATCTCTATTGGAGAATAATTCGATAGACTTTGGAGCAAAGATTAGTCAGCAAACAGGCGATATATTTAACAATGGTCGTCAGGATGGACAATTCCACAATCTCAAAATACAAATCCATCACAATTACTTTATAAGGTTGGCAGGCAGTCTACATACCTTCTACAATGCTTTAAAAGACCATGTGAACATTCGGGGTATTCCTATGAATCACGACACCTTCACACCGGAGAAACTACAATCTGTTATAGGGTATCTGCATTCAGAATTTGAAATAGATCCTAAAGATGTGTCTATACATCAAATAGAATTTGGGGTAAACCTTGCCAATTTGCCCTTTGCAACCGAAGACATCATTGACCGCCTTATTGTATACAACAAATATCCGTTTGACAGAATGAAAAATATACAAGGCATTGGATATGGAAGAGAAAGTTGCTTAACGCAGTACAGGATAAAAGCCTATGACAAATCCCTGCAGAACGGACTGAAAGATAACATTTTCAGATTCGAGTACTCAGCAAAAAAAATGCAGTCAATTTTTGACAAACAAATTATCTATTTATCAGGCTTATCAGACCATAATATATGGGAGAGATTAGGAGAAAGACTCCTGAAAGCATGGGATGACTGCATATTCATTGATGAGATCGACATTCAAAAACTAAGCAAGTCCGAGCAAATACAAATAAAAGATTTTAAAAATCCTCGTATATGGGAGGGTTACAGTTATAAACAACGGTCTTACCGAAAGAAGCAATTTAATAGACTGATGAGCCAACACGGACAATTACAGATCAAACAACAGATCAGAAACGCTATTAATCACGAGTTAGACAAAATGGCATCTGCATTGAGTTAACTTAGCATGGGACATTCTTACCAATTATATTAAAGGTAAGAACATCCTAATTCTCTAACGTATGTTATTAGACGACATTCATTTGCATGAAATCATTGCAACCCACATTTTCGCATTCCATTTTTCAGCACATGAACCCTTCACATAGTATTGACTACTTGTCCATCAGCTTCTCAGTATGTAATATCGTTACTTATTCAGCAAGTACCTTTTTTCTTAATAAAAACGACTATCTTTACTTAAAGAAGCAAATCGAACAATCTGATTTCAAATATTCCGAAAGGATAGATGCAGATAATGGTGTATATCACATTTACTCATATAAAGACCGAGAAATTACTGCCTACGTATCAAACATAGAAAATGATGTTAATCAATATTATATCTACCTTACAGATTACCAACGTATGGAAGAATCTAATTGCTATAAAACTGACTTTATGATTTTTCAACCGTTTAATTAATTCTACATTATGAAAACAGCATTTATATGGGCTTTAATCTTCAGTTTGATTTTTACTATCGGCTGTACCGCCCAAAATTGTAACAACATCCCCAATTCATTCGAATCCTATTCAGAGGCAAAAAAAGTTATTGAGAACACGAAATTTCAATATACTGACCGTATCGACACCCATGAAAGCTCTTGGATAAGTTCGGCAAGCTATTACAGTTGTGATGGAGAAACAGGTTTTTTTGAGATGATAACAAACAAAGGGAAAAACTATCTTTTCGAAGGGATGCCTTTAGAAGTTTGGAAAGGATTTAAAAATGCCAAATCCAAGGGTACCTACTATAATACACACATTAGAGATAATTATCAATTAAAAATAAATCTATGAACAATATCAAAACTGTACTGATAAAAATCTCTTTGATCCTGTTGGCTTTAACACTCATACTAGCCAAGCATTATAAAGAAAGTAAAAGATTTACAATAGTAAAGTATGAGGGGCGTTATGCCACAGACGTCAATGAGGAATTTGAAAACATACGAAACAAAGAGTTAACACAAGGACAGTATGAAGCATTTGTCTCATCTTTGGGTAATTCCTATATGGTGAATAGCGTGATAAAATCAACAGTTATCACCTACAAGCTTTTTGACTTCAAACAACACGGATTATGGATTAATCTATTCCTTCTAATTTCAATGATAGGAATAATAATATGCTTTGTTCCTACAAACAGGCTATCTCTACTTTTAGTCGTAGTCCCCCTTTTATACATCAGTTATTTTCAAAAGGAAGACGATATTTCAAAGACAAACAACTCTTTAGCGTATTTTAAAAGTCAGGCACAGGACATAGAGTTGAAAATAAATGAATTATCCGACGAAATATCGAACTTAAGATTAGAAATCGATTAGATTAGATATAGATAAAAACATAAAGTATTATTTACCGATCTGATCTGCAAAAGTCATCCAATATCCGCCAATATTTAGAGATCAGTTCATATCCTTCCTCTGTCAAAAAATAGTTATTCGGCCTGCCTTTTTTCCCACTTCCATAAGTAAAGAAAACCTTTTTAGTCACCAGTATTGAAATAATGCGTTTCGTCTGGCTAATATTGCTGTGCAACAGGCTACGGCTTATTTCTGTGGCGGTTATACGTGATTTTCCATACGCATACAGCATCACCTCGACAGCATTCCTGCCAAGAGGCATATATTCTTTCCTGTAGACCGCCATAGCTCGCCTGTGAGCCGTTATTACTTTTGAAAGAGCGTATACATCCATTTTTACACACAAGCTTATATAAGACAATCAACCCCTATTGAACACCCCCAGTCATTTCTATTTTTAACATGGTCTTATACAAACCGGGCGCATCCAAATCAGTTTGAAAAACATATTCGAATATACGCAATTCCACTAACTATATCCGGCTGTGCAAAATGTCGGGGAAACCAACTGATTAAAAATATAGGCACATAAAAGACCCTACCCCTGTAGTAAACTGTTAGCCATACTGTTTATATCCACATTTTAACCCAAAACAGCACCAGTAATACTAAAAACAATGATAAGACATAAAATCGTTAGTATTAAAAAAGAAAGACCCTCTATCAATCAAATAGAGAGTCTAACAGACTTTTGCCGTACTGGCAACACAAAGATAAACCATTTAACTGATATACTATGCAATCAAAAATTGCTACCTTTTTTGCTACCAATTTTTTAAAAAAAAACCCAATCAATTGATATTCAAATGACTGGGTTTATTTTCTGTCGGGGTGGCAGGATTCGAACCTACGACCTCCACATCCCAAATGTGGCGCGATACCGGGCTACGCTACACCCCGAAAAGGTATCACCTTTGTTTTGTGTGGCACAAATATACAATCTTTACCCGTCACCTTCAAGCCCCTCATTAAAACATTAAATTAATCCCTTGATTAGTTGGACAATAATTTAACATTCACAATCATCAAACCCTAAAACCTATCCTCTTTATACAAATATTCAATAAACTAACACAAATCCCCATGTATAATTGTTGTTAATAAGACATAAGAATTGATGGTAAAATTTGGATGCTGTCGATAATTAACCGAAGTTTGAAACATAATAAAATTGAAAGACATGAGATTCAGCATAGGGTGTATAATGCTTGTATTATTTTTTGCAAGTTGTGTGTCCAACAATGAGAACAAAACGGACTCTTCGGATATCCGGATCGTTGATGGAAAAGAACACGTACTTACCAAAGCAGAAAAACTAGAAGACTATATCCTGGCATTGGATTCAAGCGATGTAAACAGCGTAAGCAAGGCCACTGCAAAATTCAAGGAACTTTTCGAAGATAAGGAGGATACCTTGATGAATGATCAAGGCGTTTCCATCATCTTGGACTACTTAGATAAAGTTTCCCTATATGCCAATCGGAATGTATTCGATGATAAAACAAATTATGAATCCTTAGTGGGAATTGAATTTGATGGAGGAAAGAAATCCGTTCCATCGGAATTGGAATCTGTTTATAAAGCCATCAATAGCAACGGCTTCCGTGTAAGGCAATCCGAAGGGATGTTCAGCCTTCAACAAAACCCATTCTACCTTCAGGAACAGTTTTACCCTTATATCTCTTCCAACTTCGAAATCTACCTTCAGCAATTAGGAAAAGAGAATATGGAGGGGTATGCGGAAGATGCGGCCATCGCCATTCCCTACCAATCTCTGGTGCAAAGGGTGATCTGGTGGGAAGATTTCTCAAAAGCAACACAAAACACCGTTGTAGGGCAAGAGGCAAAAGAGCAATACAACAGGTATTTCACTACCCTGACCATTGGTATGGACAACACTCCGGCTATTGAAAGCGAACAGATAGCCGCTTATTTTCAGGATGCCTATAACTACCTGGAAGATTTTGCACCGCAATCGCAGACCTATCAGCGCCTAAAAAATTATATCGCGTTATTGGAATCCGAAAAGATTGATTCAGCAAAAGCATTGGTACCCGGAATCCTGAACGAACAATAATTAGCTATCTCCCAGTCCATGGCTAGATCCCTTTCCCGTCCTCCAAAAACCGTTGACTTGCATGCTGAGGCTTTTATCGGCGATTTAGATAGTTACGAAATCGATGAGCTATTGGCGGAAAGCCTGGATCATTTGAGAGAAATGTTGGATGCCGCCATCTATTGGGGTTATCCCGAGATCAAATTTATCCACGGAAAAGGTAAGGGAATTTTAAAAAAGTTGGTTTATGAAGAATTGCAGTATTATAAAAGTACCGGTTCCATTAGCCATTACCACCCCTCCTATCAAAACAAAGATATTGTTGTCGTGCAGATCGGTGTTTAGGAGTTATTATAACACCTTAACGCGATACACCTGGAAAGGATACTCAACCCTATCCTCACCATTATTCCAGTTCGGAAGCAACTGCATCTGCGCACAGGAGAAATAAAGATATCCATCAGATCCTATACCTAATGAATCCGGCCAGATCAATCTACTATCCTGAACGACCATTTCTAAACTTCCTTCCGGAGTCAATCTTCTGATCGAGTAATCCAAAGAAGTCGTCAGATAAATATTTCCTTCCTTATCAGCTACCAAACCATGGGTAATACCAACTTCCCCCATATCTTTTACTTTACTGACCAGTTCTTTATCTGATAATTCCCTATCCACCAAATATTGTGTTTCTATTCGATAGAGATGATGTGCATTGATAGGTTTAAAATAGAACCATTTATTATCCTTTGTCAATGCAATCCCATTCACATTCGATTTGAAAGGATTGCCCTTCGCATCCCGCATTTCCTTGCCCTGATAAGAAAGAACAACCTTCGGATCTGCCTTCGTAAATCGGCTATTTTTAAGCACGGTCCTTGTCTTGCCTGTTTTTAAATCCAACACCACAATTCCCGTTTGACCCGGATCTGAAAAGTAAGCCATGTGTTTTTCTGTATCCACCCGAACATCATTCAAAGCAGACTTTTCCTTGTCCAAATCTTCAAATACATATTTAGAAACCGAATTCTGATCAGCAAGGTCGATTCCATAAAGGGTGAATTTCCCACCTTCTTTTTCATCTGAACTTCCTTTTCCAAAAATGGAGCTGTTGGAGGCAGGTTTTGAGTCCAGTACCCATAGCACATCTTTTGTATCCACATAAATATCCTGAACATTGATAAAATCAGTTTGTCTCAGGATAGGATCCTCGCCATTTTTAGCCGAAGGAAAAGCAGTGCGCTTACCATTTACGATTTCGGCCAAACCCATGGTATAGGACTCTCTTTTTGGGAAGGAAACAAACACCCGATTATCCGAGCTCACGGAAACACCTATAGGCTGTGATTTATCAAAGGATGAAACTACTTCTAATCTGGGATCCTTTAAATTATTTAAGTCTTTATTCTGGGCAGAGAGAGGATTGTTCATGGCAAAGTAAATTAACATACTCGATGCAAAATATTTGGGAATTTTGAGATAGTCCATCTGAAATTATTATTGAAGATTATACAAGATTTTGTATAATAGAACAAAAACCAGGCGTATTTGTTCAAAAAAAACTGCCTTTATTGGAATTATAAAGGCAGTTTTTCTGACATATAAATTGATTATTTAGCGGGGGTAATCGTGATTTTGCGGAACTCAATTGGTCCATGATCACCTTGGATATAAATCGGTCCAGGTTCGCCTTCCTTGCTATCCAACGCGCCACCCGTAATTCCAGGGATTTCCTGATTACTGATCACCGTTTTTCCATTCGCTACGATGGTCACCAATCTTCCAACCAAGGTAATTTCCATTTTCTGCCATTCATTGGGTCCCAAAGCCACCATCTCATTTGGCGCTAAGAAACCATAAACACCTGCAAAAAACAAGGCTCCAGGATGTCTATCTTTAGGAGAGTCCTCGATCTGAACCTCGTAACGACCTCTTAAGTATAAGCCTGAATTACTGCCTTCTGGATACCTAAACTCCACATCGATCTTAAAATCTTCATATTTCTGCTCGGTGATCAGGTTGGCACCAGCAGCTTCATTGGTCAGGATACCATCCTTTACTACCCATTTATTGTTCTCATTCGATGGTTTCCAATTCGTCAGATCCTTACCATTAAACAGTTCCACTGGAGTTCCCCAAGTAGGTGCATTCGCACGAACAAGATAAGGCGCTTTAACACCTGTAAAGCTATACTTTTCGCCTTTGTTCGAGGTAATGGTACCTTTCAGTCCGCCAGCGGCCAATTCTCCTTCAATAACGAAATCACCTTCACCACCTTCCCATTGTGGAGGAATGGCAAAGGAGAACTTTCCATTGGCCAATTTTATATGTGAGACTGGACGGCTACTGCCACTATCCCCTACCCAGTATCCTACCAAGGTAGAGAAACCGGATAATTTGATTTCAATCCAGGAAGGAACTTGATTTCCACCTTTATCAACGGTCAAATCCCATCTTCCCAACAGGTCTTTGGATTCTTCTGGAATGGTTTGTGAGGCTGGATTATGCACTTCTTCTTCTTTTTTCTCTTGCGCACCAGAATTACATGATGTTAATGTCATTCCTAACATCCCTGTAAATGCTAGTCCATAAGCTAATTGTTTGATCATCTCTTATTTATTGTTTTATTTTATACGATATAATATTGTTCCCAACCTTTTTTAGGTGGTGGCCCCATCAGGAGCGCATTCGCAAATTTATCATTCACGATCTCTTTTTTCTCCCGATCGAATTTAAAGGTCGTGTTTAATCTTTGTGCTATTACACCCAAGCAGAACACTTGGCTTAAAGGCCCAGCAATTTCAAAAGGCGAACGCGTTTTTTCCTGCCCCATACAGGCTTTCAGGAAATTCGCAAAATGGTTGGAAGGCGATTTCGCTACTTCCGGTAATTTTGATGCCATATCTTGCGCCTTTTCCTCCGGAATGATACTCAATGTACTACCATGGGACCCTCCTTTGAACGTTAAATCCTTGGAATATATTATTTTACCAGGATTCAATTTGGCAGGTTCCATTTTTCCGGTACTTGGTGGCGGAATATTGGGATCCAGACCAGAAACACCATACCCATTTGGGATAGGCGGAAGGTTATCCAGACCATCATACCACATGATATCCAAAGCAGGCATGCGCTTACGTTTCGGGAAACTGAATTTTAAAGTAGAAGACATCGGAAAAAAGAAAGAATTATGACCATCCAATTTTATGGCTGAAACTTCCGATGGTAAGCCCAGATCCAAAAACTCATGGGCGGTATCCAAAATATGCGCTCCCCAGTCACCTAAGGCTCCCATTCCAAAATCAAACCAGCATCGCCATTGCCCATTGATAAAATCCTTATTGTAATTATGTCCTAAAGTCTGCATCTGCCACAGATCCCAATCCAATGTACTTGGAATTGGTTCTGCCGTGGGAAAATTCTTCATGTTCACATCCCAGCCATGCCAACGCCTAGGCATGTTCATATGCCCTACAATCTGTGTTACATCCTTAATGATGCCTGCATCCTTCCACGCTTTGAATTGGAAATAGTTGGCTTCTGAATGTCCCTGGTTACCCATTTGGGTCGCCAATTTAGGGTTTTTCTTTGCTTTGGCCATCATCAGTTCCACTTCCTGGAACGTCCTCGCCATTGGTTTTTCTACATATACATGCTTACCCAGATCCAGGGCCATCATGGTAATCGGGAAATGCGAAAAATCGGGCACTCCGACGGATACCGCATCGATCTGACTCCCCATCTTATCAAACATCACGCGGAAATCCTGAAAGCGAGGAACCTCTGGAAATTTCTCTAGAATTGCCTGAGTATGCTTTGCACCCATATCGGTATCACAAAGCGCCACAATATTACAAAGCCCGGTCTTGTGGAATTCCAAAAGAATCTCCGCAGCCCTGTTTCCAATCCCTACAGCCGCTAAATTAACGCGCTCATTGGGTTTGGCCATTAAGATATTGCCGATGCCACTATGGGCCAATGTTACTGCTCCCCCAGCAATTACCGACTTCTTAATAAAACTTCTTCGGGAAAAATGATGGTTCATCATTTGAACGTCTAGGTTTATGTTAATTTTATGATTATATCTTAAAATTAAAAAAAAATCCTAATTTCGGTATCATTTGTTGACATAATCATAAACCTGTTACACATATTCTCATGTTAAATCTAAAAAGACCTCGTAGCCTATTTTTTAGCTCCTGTTTAATTCTTGGATTATCTTCGGTAGGCATTTCCTGCAGTACGACCAAATCTTCAAGTGGCAGCGGCAATTGGAAAGACTTGTTTAATGGCAAAGACCTTAGTGGCTGGAAAACAGCCGGCGGTAATGCCAAATATTTGGTAGAAGATAATAGTATCGTAGGGGTAATGACCAAGAAAACACCAAATTCTTTTTTGGTTACCGATAGGGAATATGGCGATTTTATCCTGGAGTTGGAGGTTAAATTGGAAGGGAATAGTACCAATTCGGGCATTCAGACGCGGAGTCATATCGATCCTAAAGGGAATAATGGCAGAGGAAGGGTTTATGGTCGGCAAGTAGAAATCGATCCTACGGAGCGTGCCTGGACAGGTGGGATTTATGATGAAGGTAGAAGGGAATGGTTATATCCATTGGATCTAAATCCAGTGGCACGGAATGCGTATAAAGCAGAAGAATTCAACCATGTGCGGATTGAAGCCATTGGGAATGAGACGAGGACTTGGATCAATGGAGTTCCGACATCGTATGTAGTGGATAGCTTGGATGCTACTGGATTTATTGCGCTGCAGGTACATAGCATCCCGGATAATTTGGATGGAAAGAAGGTTTATTTTAAGAATATAAAAATCCAGACGGAGAATCTGAAACCCAAGGCTTTTCCGAAAGAGGTTTATATCGTGAATACCAATGCCAATCAATTGAGTAGGGATGAGCAAGCGAATGGGTATAAGCTGTTGTTCAATGGAAAGGATCATGCGGGATGGATAAGTGCGAAAGGAATTAAGTTTCCGGAGAAAGGCTGGAATATCAAGGATGGGATTATTTCGGTTCAGAAATCGGATGGTGGGGAATCTACAAATGGTGGGGATATTATTACGGAAAAGCAGTACAAAGCTTTTGATATGTCCTTTGATTTTAAATTGACACCAGGGGCGAATTCAGGGGTGAAGTATTTTGTGACCTTGAATGAGAAGACTGCTGGATCGAGTATTGGACCGGAATTTCAGATTTTGGATGATGCTTTGCATCCGGATGCAAAATTAGGAAAGAATGGGAATAGGACCTTGGCGTCGTTATATGATCTGATTACTTCGGATCGAAATCCTAGACCTCGTAAACCAATTGGGGTATGGAACAGAGGAAGGATCGTGGTGGAGCCTAATAATAAGGTGACTTATTATTTGAATGGGTTTAAGATGTTGGAGTTTGTGAGGGGATCGGAAGAGTTCAGGAAATTGGTGGCCGGAAGTAAGTATAAGGATTGGGAAAGGTTTGGAGAAGCCGAACAAGGCCATATATTGCTGCAGGATCATGGGGATAATGTTTCTTTTAGAAGCATAAAAATCAAAGAGCTGAAGTAGCGTCATTGCGAGGCACGAAGCAATCTTCCACGTCATTGCGAGGCACGAAGCAATCCTCCACGTCATTGCGAGGCACGAAGCAATCTTTGAACTTGTCATGCTGAGCGTAGTCGAAGCATCTGTTCGTGCACTAGCGTAGAGATCCTTCGGCTTCGCTCAGGATGACAAAAAGAAACGCCTAGGATGACAAACAGTACCGAATAGAGCGACAAAAAATACCATTCAATAAAACAAAAAAAGGCACGACGAAAGATTGCTTCGTCGTGCCTCCTCGGAATGACGGGATTCCCTACTACCCCTCTTCTTCCACCTTCAACCCAATCACCGCTCTAATACCATCCACAGCAGCCTTAAACTTCTCCAATTCCGCTGTTTGCTGATTGATAAAACTATTATCCTCCAATCTTCCCACTACCTCATTCATCTCTTCTTCATTCTCATAAACCATCAGCCTAAACGGATTACTATAATCCTTGCTCCTCGATTTATAGATCTCCTCACAGATCCAAGTCTTGGTCTCCAGAGCCTCATCCAACACATCCTCCCAAAAACCACGATCCCATTTGGAAGCAGAAATAGCAGTCACCTCCTCCAAGGAAGCTACCGCATGGATCAACTTATCCCTTAAATAATCCGCACTGATTTCATGGTACCGATGATGGATATCCGTCCAGGAGTCAAGTCTCTCCTCCTTAATATCCCCCAACAACGTATCCAATTTCGAAACCGGCATCAACTGCGAACCAATATTCTCAAATTCCTCCCGCTTAACCTCAAGATCCGAAATCGAGGCACAGAAAGCTTCAAAATATTCCGGCTCAACCTGATCCAAGATCTGACAAACCGCATAATATCGAATCAACTTCCTGAACAATTTATAAGACTCCCTTGGCTTCATCAAAACCACCTTCCGCTTCGAAAATTCCGCATTCTGCAGCGTGATCTCCACCTTAGAATCGCCTTCCCCTTCTAACCAAGATATCGCATCCGTAGAGTTAATCGAATGCCCTACGGCAATCTCGATCTCTTTTAAGGAAGTAAAAAGCTCATTCACCGTATCCGGTGCTAAAATATCATATTCAAAATACTGGTTCTTAAAACTCCGTTTATCCCTGTTTATGAACTTATTGGTATTGCGCATTAAGGCATACATGTTATACATGAACCAGTAACCTGGTATAATCACCAACCGATCATTTGCCGTATCATTACTGATCAACGAAAAAGGAATCTTGATATCCAGTTCATGCAAGAAATCACCCTTTACAATTAAAGTATAGGATGCAAACCTGGAGTTATGCTTCAGACTGACACATAAGCCCGGCCAGAATCCTCTACCTGCAATGATCTCTCCATCTGCGCCACGTGAATTATGGTTGGAACCAACCGTAGCTCCAGCAGCCATATTGCTCTGTCCTTTGATCAATGCCGCACATAGAAAAGAATTGTTATGATGCTGCTCATGCGCCGGAAAGATCAAGGAATTCAATACCTCACAACAGGATATGGTCGAATTATCCCCCAAAAAAGAGTTGATCAAACGCGCGCCATATTTCAATTGCGAATAAGAAGATAATATAAACCTCACCGCCTTAACACCGTAAAACACCCGGCATCCATAACCGATGATCCCATTCACCAACTCACATCCTTCACCGATCTGCGTGTAGGCCTCAGCAGTAGAATTTACGGTTAGATTCTTAAGCTTACTAATCCCCTTGATATAGGCATCAGATCCGATCTTCACATTTTTGATGGTATGCGAATTCTTGATGACCGTACGATCCCCAATTTCACTATAATATCCCCTAGCCGTGTCAAAACCGTTATTCGTGGTATCCCAAAAACGCTGCTGCAATTTCTTATCCTGTCTGTTTCTGGTCCAGAGGTAAACATCGGCCGCCTGCATGCCATCAAATGGCAATACCGATCGGCCACCATTCTCATTGCACAGTTCCAGATAGATCCGGCTGTAATCCTGATCCCCCTCCTTCAAGATCCCATTCCCAAACTTCGCGTTGGAACTGGTCTCCATTTCATTCACATTCAACAGGATCACTTCATTGCCCACGATATAATGTGCAATGTAGCGCACCTGATGCAGGGCAACACAGTCACCGATATCACAACTGATCACTTGGGAATTATAGATCCCAACAGCTAAACGGATATCCCTGTATTCCAGATAGACCTCCTCCATATCACCGATACGGACCAAGCCATAGAATTTGGATCTTTTGATCTGGCGCGGAAGAAACTTATCCGTCACCAGTACATCATTCCAATTGGTAGATTCATTACTATTGGACTCCAAGATCTGGATCTCTTCCTCCGTTAGGTTCCGATATTGTTTTTCGTTTTTCTGTTGTTTAAATCGTAGATAATATTCATCTTTTCCTTCAGGCAGATAAGCCTGCGGAATAAAGTCGTATCCAATACGGCTTAATGGAATTTTATTGATGTACCCCATAAACCTCCTACTCTACTGTAACCGATTTCGCTAGATTTCTTGGTTTATCAACATCCAAACCACGATAAACACCGATATAATAAGAAAGCAACTGTAAAGGAACCACGGTCAATAATGGGGCGATCACCTCATCAACAACAGGTACGAACATTACATCATCCGAGATGCTCGGGGTAATCTCATCGCCTTCAGAAACCACGGAAATAACCTTTCCCTTACGCGCTTTGATTTCTTGGATATTGCTGACGATTTTTTCATGATAAGCATCCTTACTCGCAATAAACACCACCGGAAGTTGATCATCGACCAATGCGATTGGACCATGTTTCATTTCCGCAGCTGGGTATCCTTCTGCATGGATGTAGGAAATTTCCTTCAATTTTAATGCACCTTCCAAGGCAGTAGGGAAATTATAGCCTCTACCTAAATAAAGCACATCATGCGCATCTTTATATTTAAAAGCGATCGCTTTGATATTATCCACTTCATTATCCAATACCCATTGCACTTTCTCCGGAATATTGTTCAATTCCTGCGATAGTTCGGTAAAGCGTTCTGCAGATATGGTACCTTTTTCTTTGGCAACTTTTAATGCCAACAGCATTAATACAGCCAATTGCGCAGTATATGCCTTGGTACTCGCCACCCCGATCTCCGGTCCAGCATGGGTATAACAACCTGCATGGGAAATCCGCGCAATGGAAGAACCTACCACATTCACAATACCAAAAATGGTCGCTCCCTGCTGTTTTGCTCTTTCCAAAGCGACCAGGGTATCTGCAGTCTCCCCACTTTGGGAAATAGCAATAATCACATCATCCGCATCAACAATAGGGTTTCTATAACGGAATTCAGATGCATATTCCACTTCCACATTGATCCGGCACAGCTCCTCGATCACATATTCTGCAACCAGACCTGCATGCCAGCTTGTTCCACAAGCAACAATAATGATCCTACGAGCCGCCATTAATTTATCTTTGATCGCATCGATACCACTTAGAATAATACGGTCCTCGTTCAATACCAAACGTCCTCTTAGCGAATCCGCAATGGTGATCGGTTGTTCGAAGATTTCCTTCAACATGAAATGGTCGAAACCACCCTTCTCGATCGCTGCCAATTCAAGGTCTAATTTCTGAACAAAAGGCGTGATGATCTCGTTACCGAGATTCTTCAGAATCAATTCGTCAGGCTTAACAATCGCCAATTCATAATCATTGATATAGACTACTTCCTTGGTATATGCCAACATCGGCGAAGCATCAGAACCTAAGAAATGCTCATTCTGACCAATACCGATCACTAATGGACTTCCCTTTCTCGCTGCAATGATCGTATCAGGTTGATCCGCCGCAATCAAAAGGATTACATAAGCTCCTGTCACGCGTTTTAAGGCTATACGGATAGCCTCTTCCAAGCTACAATCATTGTTCTCTTTAATGTCTTCAATAAAATTCAACAAAACCTCCGAATCCGTATCCGAATGGAACTCATAGCCGTCTTTTAGCAATTCGTTCTTAATCTGGGCATAATTCTCAATGATACCATTGTGGATCATGGCCAATTTTCCAGATTTGGAATAATGGGGATGTGCGTTACGGTCTGAAGGCTCGCCGTGGGTTGCCCAACGGGTATGACCAATTCCTGTGGTGCCAGCCGTGGATTGATCGCCTACAAATTCTTCCAAAGCTGCAACTTTACCAGCCTTTTTATACACCTGCAATTTATCGCCTTGTTGAAGTGCAACACCGGCACTGTCATAACCACGATATTCTAATTTCTTTAAGCCATCAATAACGATTGGATAGGCTTGTCGCGTTCCGGTATAACCGACGATTCCACACATATTTGATTATTTTAATTTAAGTTTCGTGTTAAATACGCGCCAAATATAAATATTTTCCGCGCAATCGATTGCACGTTTAATAAAAACAAAAACCGAACTAGGTTCGGTTCTGTGAAAAAATATTTTATTTGTCGAGTTCAAATTTATAACCCACTCCTTTAACAGTGGTTACATAGGTATCGCCTATTTTTTCTCGGAGTTTTCGGATATGCACATCGATCGTACGATTTGTAACAACCACCGAATCCTCCCAGATGGCTTTTAGTATCTGCTCTCTTGAAAAAACCTTATTTGGTTTAGATGCCAAAAGATATAATAATTCAAATTCTTTCTTCGCCAATACAAACTTTTCTTCGCCACGGTAAACCAAGAAGGAATCCCTATCAATAACCAGATCGGAAATCTCCAATTTATCGGTTGTTGAATCATCAATGTTATCTGCAGCATTTCTACGTAAGATCGCATTGATACGGCTCATCAAAGCGCGTGGTTTAATCGGCTTGGCAATATAATCATCCGCCCCAACATGAAATCCCGCAATTTCCGAATACTCCTCGCTCCTAGCGGTCAAGAATACCATAAAGGTCTGCTTGAACTCTGGAAGAGCCCTTAATAAACGGCATGTTTCGATACCATCCATCTCAGGCATCATCACATCTAAAATAATTAAATCGGGGTTGGATTCTTTAGCTACTTTTAAAGCCACTTTTCCATTTGGTGCGATAAATACCTGGTAACCTTCTTTAGTTAAATTGTAGGAAATTAATTCAACTATATCTGCCTCATCATCAACAACCAGTATCTTTTGCTTATTAGCCATATTCTGAATATTTTTTGCTAAGATATGTACTTAATCATAAAATAAAGTTAACCAAATATTACCAAATTGTTAAGTGGTAAAAAATACTTAACAATGGCTTTTTCTTAATTTAAATATTTAGTTAAGAAATCTTCCAATGATTTGCCTCTTAAATTCTTGGCTATGATCTTTCCTTCGGTATCCAAAATATACGATGCTGGTATCCCTTTAATGGAATAATCGATAATCAAAGGCGAACTCCAGGCCTTCAGATCGGAGATATTTGTCCATGTTAACTGATCATCTGAAATGGCGCGCATCCAGGATCCCGGGTTATCATCCAAGGAAACCCCAAGGATAGTAAAATTCTTATCCTTTAATTTTGCATAAAGGTTGACCAGGTTAGGGTTTTCTTCCCGGCATGGCATACACCAGGATGCCCAAAAATCCACAAGTACAACTTTACCTTTATAATCAGAAAGCTTCACTGTTTTATTATCAGGTGTATAACCCGTGATTTCAGGTGCTTTTTGCCCAACCGCCAATTTCCTCAATTTATCCACTTCGGCACGGAATTCATTCACATACCTGTTCTCCACAAACAGATCCTTGATCTGGTCGGTATAGGTGATCAATTCACTTTCCGACATTTCAGGATCTAATGTGGTCATGGCATAGAAACCGGCCAGATCCTTGTTCTTATTCGCAAAGTCAACCGCCTTAGCCGTGTAATCCTTGAAATAAGGCTCAAATTTCATCAGCATTTCAGCACGGAGATTCTGCACTTCATTACTTCCCATTTCGGCAGTAGCCTTGGTGAAAACCTGCTGCAGCGAGTCCCGCACAAAATCGATCCTCGATTTCAATGGCGCAAATTCCTTTAATTTCTGGGTAAGATCAGATCCTTGAACATCATAGGTCTCCGGTTGTTGCAGATCTACCACAAACTTTAGTTCCTTCCCTGGTTCCAGGATAATGGGATACCTATTGTTCCCTACCTGCAAGGTCAATAAGCGTTCTTGCGTGGCTGGTCTTTCAAATTTAAATCGATTTCCATCTGCTATAAAGGTGGAATCCAATTTCCGGTCGCCCTCAAAGAAGTTCACTACTTTTACATTACCCGGATTATTGATCTCTCCGGTTACCAGAATGGTATCTTTATTGGAACATGCGGAAAGCCCCAACAGCAAGCTGCTGAATATTCCCACATGTTTTACAAATTTATTCATCTTGTTTATTTTACGAATTCCCTTGCTTTTGCAATGGCCTTTTCCAATCCTTTGGCATCTTTACCGCCGGCAGTGGCAAAGAATGGCTGACCACCACCTCCACCTTGGATCTCTTTCGCTAACTCGCGAACGATATTTCCGGCATGGTATCCCTTTTCTTTGGCCAAACCATCAGAGATCATCACCGTTAAGCTTGGTTTTCCATCAAAATCAGCACCCAATACCAAAAATAAGTTATCAACGGCACCTTTTAAGGTGTATGCCAATGTTTTTACCGCATCGGCATGCGGCAATTCCACTACGGTAGCCAAATAATTCACCCCATCAATCTGCTCTAATTTGGATTTCAGATCATTCATCAATCCTTGGGATTTCTCCTTGATGTAATTTTCGATCTCTTTCTTCAAGGAATGATTTTCATCGATCACTTTGCTTAAAGCCGAAACAAAATCTTTTGGATTGTTCAATAATTCCTTGAAATTACCCATCAATTCAAAATATTCACGGATTACCTGAGCCGCTTTGGTACCGGTAATAGCCTCGATCCGTCTTACCCCTGCTGCAACAGCCGATTCCGACATGATCTTAAAGAAACCGATCTCTCCCGTTCCTTTTACATGCGTACCACCACAAAGTTCTTTGGAATATGCATCATCAAACGTAATCACACGTACATGATCACCATATTTCTCACCGAACAATGCAGTAACTCCCGATTCTATCGCTTTCTGATACGGCACATTGCGTTCCTCTTTCAACAGGATATTCTCTCTGATCTTCGCATTTACGATATCTTCGATCTGTTTGATCTCCTCATAGCTCAATTTGAAGAAATGGGAAAAGTCAAAACGCAGCACATCCGGGGATACCAAAGATCCCTTTTGGTTGACATGCTCGCCCAATACCTGCTTCAGTGCCGCATGCATCAAGTGGGTTGCCGAGTGATTCGCTTCCGTATCTTTCCTTTTTGCCACATTCACTACAGCTTCAAAACCACCTTCCAAACTGGTCGGCAATTGATCCATATAATGAATGAACAGGCCATTCTCTTTTTTCGTATCCACGATCGCTACTTTCTCGTTAGATTCAAGTGAGCGTAAATAACCTGTATCGCCTACCTGACCACCACCTTCTGCATAAAAAGGTGTTTCGGCAAGCACTAACTGATATTGTTCTTTTCCTTTGGCAGATACTTTACGGTATTTCAGGATCTCTGTTTGGCTTGTCAATTGATCATAGCCCACAAATTCACTTTCCTGATCTTCATTTACCAGTACCCAATCGCCCGTATCAATGGCCGTAGCCGCACGAGAGCGTTCTTTTTGGGCAGTCAATGCCTTTTGAAAACCGTCCATATCTACCGAAAGTCCTTTTTCTCTTGCCAATAGCTCGGTCAAGTCGATCGGAAATCCGAAGGTATCAAACAGCTCGAAAGCAAAGTTGCCATCAATATTTGAATTGGTTTCAATATAATTTTCAAATCGTTGTATACCTGCGGTCAAGGTACGCAAGAAAGATACTTCTTCTTCCAATACGACCTTTTCAACAAAATCCTGCTGTTGGTATAGTTCATCAAACACCCCTTTGAACTGCTGCGCCAAAACGGGCACCAACTCATGGATAAACGGTGTTTTGAAATTCAGGAAGGTATAGGCATAGCGAACGGCTCTTCTCAATATCCTACGGATTACATAACCTGCCTTATTGTTGGATGGCAATTGTCCATCTGCAATGGCAAAGCTCACCGCACGGATATGGTCGGATAATACGCGCATCGCGATATCCGTTTTTTCATCTGCTCCATAAACAATCCCTGATTTCTCCGCGATAAACTGGATCAATGGTTGGAACACATCCGTATCATAGTTGGAAGATTTTCCTTGGATACAACGAACCAAGCGCTCGAAACCCATCCCTGTATCTACATGTTTCGCTGGCAATTGCACCAACGAACCATCTTTCAACCTGTTGAACTGCATGAATACCAAGTTCCAGATTTCGATCACCTGCGGATCATCCGCATTCACCAATTGCTGACCAGCAACAACTGCGCGTTCCGAATCCGGACGCATATCGTAATGGATCTCGGAACATGGACCACATGGCCCCATGTCACCCATCTCCCAGAAATTATCTTTTTTGTTTCCAAGAAGGATGCGATCTTCTGCAATCAGTTCCTTCCAGAAATCATAAGCCTCCATATCCCGCTCCAAACCTTCAGCAGCATCGCCCTCAAAAATCGTCACGTATAGACGGTCCTTATCCAGTTTGAATACTTCGGTCAACAGTTCCCAAGCCCAAGCAATTGCCTCTTTCTTGAAGTAATCGCCAAAGGACCAATTCCCTAGCATTTCAAACAAGGTATGGTGGTAGGTATCTATCCCCACCTCTTCCAAATCGTTATGCTTTCCAGATACACGAAGACAACGTTGCGTATCGGCCACACGTGGGTATTTAATGGCGGCCTCCCCTAAAAACAAATCCTTGAACTGGTTCATGCCCGCGTTCGTGAACATTAAGGTGGGGTCGTTTTTTACCACTACTGGTGCCGATGGAACAATCTGATGTCCTTTACTCTTGAAATAATCTAAAAAAGCCTGACGAATTTCTCTACTTGTCATTGGTGATGATATATGAATTTTAACGCAAAACTACTAAAAATAGGGATAATTTTAGTAAATTTAAACACTGAAAAACATAGACTCGAAATACATGAAGATGACCATTATCGTTCCAACGGACTTCTCCAGCAATGCAAAATACGCTGCAGAATACGCTTGCGAACTGGCGGAATCCAAAGATTACGGCATACATTTATTACATAGCTACACCACTTCTTCGGTATTGGATGAAGGAGCGGAAGAACCGAATGATCCGACGCTCAAAGCAGATGAATCTATCCAGGAATTGAAGGATGAATTACTGCAGCGACACCCTGGTCTTTCCATTACCTTTGAATGCTCCCGCAGCCTGATCATCGATAAGCTGACCGAATTATCCAGCAACAACAACTATGGCATGATCATCATGGGTGCATCCGGCGAAAGCCAGCATAAACCGATCTACTATGGAAGTACCACCCTTGCGGTGGCTGCCAAATCTGAAATCCCGGTTTTGGTTATTCCTAATAAACCTACCCAACTGGACAATACACATGTGGCTTTATTGACCAATTTCAAACCTGAGGAATTGGACACTTTAAAAGCCTACATGAAATGGATTGCCAATGTGGATGAACTAACCTTGATCCATGTATTCAAGGATAGCAACAAGAAACAGAATGTGGATGATACCTTGAATTCTTGGGCGTTCAACATCCGTGAAATGGTGGGTATTGGTCAAGTGAACAGTATTTCTGAACAGGTTCATAGCGATGATGAATCCTTGGATACCGTGCCAGAAGTGGTGAACAACCTCATCGACCAGGTCAACCCAAGCATCATCCTGGTTACTCCAAGCCGAAAAACATTCTTTGAACGTTTGTTCAAGTCTTCGGTTTCCAAGGCCATCGCACTGGAATTGAACAAACCTGCATTTTTTGAAAAAGTTTAAAACATTATAAACAATAGCTCATGGGCAAATTCCTAATACCTATTGATTTCTCTGAATATTCCAATACAGCGTTGAACTACGCTTGCGAATTGGCCAAGGATGCTGGACATAGCATCGACCTTATTCACGTTTTCTCGCAGCATTCCAACAGCTACGCCAATGTGACCGGAGAGTCTCCTCTAATTGACCCTCGTGTTCCAGAGGCCAAACAAAACATGGAAGACCTGTTGAACGAATACCGGACTAAATTCCCTGGGCTTAGCATCGAAGGATTGTTTAAAGAAGGGAATCTTTATGATGAGATCAAAGCGGTAACCAATGCAACGGCTTATGAAGCAGTGGTTATGGGCACACAAGGTTCTTCTGGATTAGAAGCTGTTTTTATCGGCAGTAATACCTACGATACGATCATGAATACCACAACACCAGTTTTGGCCATTCCTGATTCTGCAAAAACCTATAAGAAAAACAAGATCGCCTTGCTTTGTAATTTCAAAGAGGCGGAATTAACAGCTTTAGCGCAGGCCATTCCCTTGTTCAAGGTAGATTATCAATTGATCTTGATCCATGTGAATGCTTCCGATAGAGCCATCAAGGATATCGATGCTGATTTCAAAAACTGGATCAACCGTATCGAATCGGAACTGCAAATCCATGATATTTCCTACATCATCAAACCACAGACCTTGTTCATGGGCAAGAAGGAAAGTGTTGCACAGGGCATCACATCCGTCCTAATTGATGAGCAAGTGGATATTTTATTGCTTACAAAAAGTAAAAAGAGTGTTTTCCGCCAGTGGACGGAGGGTAATGTCATTAAGAAACTGGCATTTAACATCCAAATCCCTACTTTCTTCGCTAGAGTTCTTATAGCAAAATAACTACAAAAATTTTCTCGAGTAAATAATTGTTGCCAGGATACAAACATTTTGGCAACAATTTTGTCATGTATGGCAAAATGCATAAAACATATATGAAAACACTTTACTTTAAAAAAGCTAGCATGCTTGCAGTAGCGGGTCTACTTGCAACTTCAGCATTCGCTCAAAACACCACTACAGTAGATGGAACGACGATCTTAGGTCCTTCAACAGAATACAGAACCTGGTCTATCGGAATCAATGCTGGTGTGTTGAACCAATCTAACATCTTCGGATTCAACAGAGATGGTTTCGATAAATTGAAGCACAATGTTGGATACAGAGCATACATCAAAAAACAAATCTCCCCATCTTTCGGATTGAAAGCACAATACCTAGGTGGTAAAGTAGCTGGTGTAAATGAAAATGCAACAGGTACGATGGTTTCTGAATTTGAAACTAAACTTCCTTGGTCTGTTGCGCTATCTGGTGAATTCACTGCAGCGAACACGAACTGGAGATTCTTCAACAGCATCATCAAGCCTTATATGGCAGTTGGTTTAGGTGCGATGAACTTCGAAACAACTACAACAACAGCTGATGGAACTGCTGCAACTGCAGAATCTCAAACTAAACTATACGTACCAGTTGATGCTGGTTTCAAATTCGCAGTAGCTAAAGGAATCAACATCGATTTAGGATACCAATTGAACTGGGCTAACCAGGATTTCGATGGTAAAGCGGGTGGTCAATACAAAAACGACCTATTCTCTTATGCTCACGCAGGTTTAGAGATCGCTTTGGGTGATGGTAGCAAACCTTACTTAGGAAACAGCAACCCAGTAGCGACAATCAAAGCTAACTATGACGAATTGAAAGCAGAACGTGATGCATTGATGGCTGCTAACGAACAATTGAAATCTGAAATCTCTACAATCAATAACGATTTGAAAGATGATGATGGTGATGGTGTTGCGAATAAATTCGACAAATGTCCGAACACACCTGCTGGAACTAAAGTAGATGGTTCAGGATGTCCACTTCCAGAAATGAAAAACGAAACTAAAGTAGTAGAGAAAATCGTTGTTACGGAAGAAGATAAAAAAGTAGTAGATGAGGCGATCAAAAACCTAGAATTCGATTTAGGTAAAGCGACTATCCGTCCTACTTCTTACGCATCATTGAATAGAGTTGCTGCTTTATTGATCGAGAAAAACTTCAGCTTGAAACTTGCTGGTCACACAGACAACACAGGTTCTATGCAAACAAATTTACGTTTGTCTAAAGAGCGTGCTGAATCAGTAAAAGCGTATTTAGTATCTAAAGGTGCTAACGCTTCCCGCATCGAAGCTACAGGTTACGGTCCTAACCAACCTATCGCTACCAATGCAACTGCAGAAGGTCGTCAACAAAACAGACGTGTAGAATTTACTTTATACTAGTAGATACTATTAAAATAAATTAGGAAGAAGGTGTCTAAAAAGGCACCTTCTTCTGTTTTATAGCTTTCTGGAGCTCCATTATAATTTCATGAGCAATATTAGGCTGCAAGTCGATGTTTTGTACTTTTCAGCATGTTGATGGCTTGATTTATCGCAAATAGGGAGTTTTTGCCACCTGGTTTACCGATAAAAGCTTTGTCTTTCCACTTTTTTGCCCATTTTCTGAGGTTATGGGCAATGGCCATCAAACCGAATTCCACAGCGACTTTATCCAGTCCTTTCATTGTGAACCGGGTAAACCTGTTGTTGCTTTTCATCTGA
>NZ_PEAZ01000076.1:0-24223 GCF_002734245.1 Sphingobacterium sp. 1.A.4 | reverse complement strand
CTCGCAATGAACTGTGTATATATCCAAATAATAAATTAAATTTTCTCCAAATAATATTCTGATTAGGCCGCTTTTGCGATGTAGCCCTTTCCAGATTTTGCGATGGCGAATGCCTGTTTGATCAGTTTGTTCACCACTGCTATGATTGCGACCTTGTATGGCTTTCCTTTTTCCATCAACCTCCCATAAAGCTCACTGCAGGCGGTGTTGCTCCTGATGGCGGATATTGCCGCCATGTACAGCACCTTTCTGACCTGGCCCATCCCCATCTTGCAGATATGCCCCTTTCCCTTTACGCTGGTACCGGATTCGAATATCCTGGGCGCCAGTCCGAAATAGGATATCAGCTGCCTGTGCCCCTCGAACCGACTGAAACCGTCCGTCAGGATGATAAGCAGTGCTGCGCTGCGTGGCCCTATTCCCGGTATGCTCCGCAGGTTCGCGTTGAGTTCCCCGTAATTCTCCATGATGATCTGCTGGATCTGTCTTTCATGTTCATTGATGTCCTGATCATAACGTTTGATCCCTTCCTCTATGGTCTTCCTGAGCGTGGGTTCCAGTGTTCCCGCATGTTCATATGCATGGAGCCTGTTCGTTAGCATGGTCCTGCATTCCTTCTGTCCCTTGATATAGCCTTCCAGGTTCCTGATCCTCAGCACATGTTCCTCCGGCAGCCTCCATTGGGCAGGTTCSGTYATGCTGGTGAACTTGGCGATGAGCTGGGCATCCTTCCTGTCGGTCTTGGTCCTGGCCAGGGTCATCTGGGAAAAACGCCTGATGACAAGGGGGTTGATGACCGAGACCCGTTCATCCCTCTCCCAGAGGAACTTTGCCAGCCGGAAGTAATAGGGACCGGTGGCCTCCATCGCTATATGGCTGCCGTGCATGTGGCCCARGGCCTCCACAAAACCCGCTTCGTCGTTACTGAAACGACCCTTAAAAACCTCTTTCTGTCCCGATTGGACAGAAATGTCAAAATAATCCTTTGAACAATCAATACCTGTTACCATCTTTGTATACCATTTTTGTGGATTACAGCAGCTCTTATCATAACTTATCAATCGTAAAAACAGGCTCCTGGCCTAATGAACTGTCCAAGTTTATGATAGGAATAAGAGAGGGGGATTAACATTGCGAAGGGTCTCTCAAGGACCAATGACGATTAAAAATCTTACTCCCTCTCTCGCTGTATCCTAAATGAAATACAAAATTATATTCTGTTTCTTTAATTCCTATAACTTCCCTACAAACTTACGATGACGGCAAAGTTCAAGATTGCTTCGTCGTGCCTCCTCGCAATGACGCATAGTTCAAAGATTGCTTCGTTCCTCGCAATGACGCAAAAGGTCTATCATCTAATGTCTATCATCTATCATCTAAAAACTACACCTGGTCAACCCGCACCCAGCCCATGCCGGCGGCGATAGCGCCTTGAACACCCGGATCTCCATCTTCGAATACCAAGCAATCAGCAGGATCGACCTCTAATTGCTCTGCAGCCAATAAAAAAGGTTGTGGGGAGGGTTTTCCTTTTGGGGTGTCACCTGCACAGACTAAAGATTCATATTTTCCGGCTACATCGATTACCGAAAGGGTAATGGCCAAAGTTGATCTGGTTCCGCCGGATACAATTCCAATTTTATGGGTATCCACATTGTCGAACAATACCTGTCTTACATAATCTACAGGTTGGGTGGCTTGGATAAAGCGCTCGATAAAAATAGCAGACTTTCTTTTGGAGAAGGATTCGATATCCAGTTCCACGTTATAGCGAATGGAAATTTCCTTTGCGACAGCGATGGTTGGCCATCCTGCAGTCTCATCAATAAGATCAGGATCTAAATCAACCCCATGTTCCGCCGAAACGGCAACATAAGCAGCTTTATGTGCATCAATATTATCGGCAAGGGTGCCGTCTACATCGAACAATAACGCTTTATAGGAAGAGGCAAGGGAATTTAACTTTAAATACTTTTGGTAGGCTGCATCTGTCATGCCGCAAAAATACGAAATTCTCCTCATCGAGGAGAATTCCATGGTTTTATCTTTATTAAGTTATTTTGAAGTTTCTTGTTTCCTTAAATGGAATGCTAAAATCTCAAAACTTATTTCCTTACGGATTTTCTTCTTTTCAATTCTTTCATGATCAATGAAAGCTCGCGGCCAGTTTGTCCACCTACAGAAGTGTTCTCCTGCGCACGACGGAACAAATAAGGCATTACGGCCTTCACTGGACCATATGGCATGTATTTAGCCACGTTATAACCCGCTGCTGCAAGATTGAAAGATAGGTTATCCGACATACCTAATAACTGCGCAAAGAAAACATTAGGCAAGTTATGTGGGATGTTACGGTTTTCCATTTCCTCCGCCAGGATGCGGCAACTCTGTTCGTTATGCGTTCCGGCCATCAAACCAATCTGGTCGATATGATCCAAACAGAAGTGGATCGCCTGGTTATAATCTGTATCCGATGCTGGTTTATTCGGTTGGATAGGCGAAGGATAACCTTTTTCCTTTGCTCTTTCCCTTTCGATCTCCATATAAGCACCGCGAACAATTTTCGCCCCTAGATGGAAGCCAGCAGTTTTTGCATAAGCATAATCAGCTTTTAATGAAGCCAATTTATCAGCACGGTACAATTGATAAGTATTATATACAATCGGTTTTTCACGGTTATATTTTTCCATCATTTCACGAGCGATATCATCAATGGTATCCTGGATCCAAGAATGTTCAGCATCCACCAATACACGAATTCCTGCTTCGTGACAAGCACGGCAGATACGATCACATCTATCCCATAAACGTTGGTATTCCGCTTTTTCCGCTTCCGTTAATGTTTCTTTAGAATCGATTTTCGCCAATAGATCAAATCTTCCCAATCCTGTAGGCTTGAATACACAAAAAGAGATCAACGGATTTTGTTTAGCGGTTTCTACTGTACGTAGGATCTCAGCGCAACATTCATCAAAGCTTTCTTCCGAATCTTCACCCTCTACCGAATAATCCAAGATGGTCGTTACATTACCCTGACCCAATTCCTGGATCGCACGGTTACAGTCGGCAATACTTTCGCCACCACAGAACTGTCTGTAGATGGTATTCTTGATGATTCCCTGGATGGGTAAGCCTATATTTAAGGAGAAATTTGTAATGGGAGTACCTATTTTGATCAGTGCATTACTTGCTACCATTTTAAATAACCAGTATGCTTTATTCAGATCTTTATCACTTTTGCCTCTGAAGGCGATTTCCGTATTATTAAAGTCTAGCTTTATGGGGGAAATTGTATCCATATTCTATTTTTTTTGATTCACAAAATTAGGGATTAATTGTAAATAAATTCAAACATTCAATTGTAATAGTTCATATTAAATTTATTTTTGTTTATGCAAACGTTTACATTAAATGGGGAATACATTCAGCTCATCCAATTATTGAAAGTGATGAACTGGGTAGAGCACGGCGCGATGGCCCAATGGGTCGTAGAAGAAGGATTGGTGAAGTACAATGGGGAGGTGGATTACCGTAAAAGATTGAAGGTTAGGGTAGGAGATTTGGTGGAATTTGACGGGAACAAGGTTAAGATAATTTAAAACAGAGTTATTACAAATTTGTTGTTCTTGTAGATTCAGAAATTGTCTATCTTTAACCTGAATTATATTATGAAAAAGATCAACAGCTTAGGATACGAAGTCGTATTCGATAATGAACTGGATGAATTGCAATCCTTTCTTATTGATCATGACTATTCACAACTATTAATACTAGTCGATAGAAATACCAACGATCATTGTTTACCACAACTTCAGGCCTTCATTCCTGATATCGTAGATTATGATATAATCGAAGTAGATCCTGGCGAAGAAAATAAGAACATTGATTTCTGTATTGGGGTTTGGAAGACTATGCTGGATTTTGGCGCGGATCGGAAATCCCTGATGTTGAACCTTGGTGGAGGAGTGGTGACGGATATGGGCGGTTTTGCAGCTTCAACCTATAAGAGAGGGATCGATTTTATCCATGTACCTACCACCTTGTTATCCCAAGTGGATGCCTCGGTAGGCGGCAAGACTGGAATCGACCTGGATAATATTAAAAACATCATCGGTACATTTACGCAGCCCAAAGCGGTCTTTATTTCCAATAAGTTTTTGGAAACGTTGGATGATAGACAGATCCGTTCTGGATTTGCGGAAGTGATTAAACATGGCCTTATCAAAGATAAGCAGCTTTTTGAACGTTGTATGAACGTTAAATTGCCTGTTTTACCGGAAGAGATGGTTTATGATTCGGTTATGATCAAGAATGAAGTGGTTTTGGAAGATCCTACCGAAAAGGGATTGCGTAAAATCCTGAATTTTGGTCATACGATTGGGCATGCCATCGAAGGCTATAGCCTATACCATGATCAAGAGCCTTTATTGCATGGGGAAGCCATCGCGATAGGAATGATCTGTGAAGCATTTATCTCTTACCGAGAAAACAACCTACCTGAATCCGAGCTGGAAACCATTGTAAATTATATTAAAGGAATCTATCCGGCTTATCCGATCGATCAAGCGATCTATCCGACTTTGATCGAACTGATGCGCAACGATAAAAAGAATGAGAGCAATCAATTGGGATTTGCCCTTTTACGAAGCATTGGCGATTGTGATTTCAACAAATACGCAGAAGAGGATATGATCGTGGAAAGTTTGGATTATTACAATCAGGTAATCAAATAAACCAACAACATGAAAAATTCGGTTATTCTACTTTTTTTCATGGCAATGCTGTTGTCATGTAGTCAAACTTGGGCAGATGCTTCACCAAAGAAGGTGCTGGTGTTTACAAAAACTACCGGTTTTAGGCATGCCAATATTGAAAAGGGAGTAACCGTATTAAAAAACATATTTTCGAAGGAAGGAATTGCGGTATCCCATACTGAGGATGCGAATGTTTTCTTAGCAGACTCCCTACAATCTTTTCAGGCTGTGATTTTTTTCAGCACGACCGGTACGATTCTGAATGCTGAACAAAAAACAGCCTTTCAAAAGTTTATTGAATCGGGCAGAGGGTTCATGGGTATACATGCGGCTGCCGATACGGAATACGAATGGCCATGGTATGCGAATCTGGTAGGGGCCTATTTTGCCAGTCATCCTGCAGTTCAGGAAGCAAAGATTGATGTGGTTAACAGAAAACATTTAGCCACCAGACATTTACAGAAAATCTGGATGCATAAAGATGAATGGTACGATTTTAAGGATGTGAAGCCTGGTATCAATATTTTGATGATGCTCGATGAAACCTCCTATAAAGGTGGCAAAATGGGGAAATTCCATCCCATTGCCTGGTTTCAGGAATTCAAAGGCTATCGCATGTTCTATACCGGATTGGGACATACCGAGGAATCATTTGACGACCTGAATTTCCAAAAGCAACTCATTGGTGGGTTGAAATATGTGATGGGTAAATAGAAATCCCTAAAGAATCTATTATGAGAAAGCTGCTGTTCCTTTTTGGTCTACTGATCAGTTTTGGCCTCAAAGCCCAAGATTATTCCCCGATTAGCACCCAATTGCAATTATCACCTGTCCTCAACAAACATTATTATGGGGTATCCCTCTATGACCTGGATGAGCATAAGTTTGTCTTTGGCCATCAGGAGGATCGTCATTTTACACCTGCCAGCAATACCAAGGTATTTACCTTGTTCACGTCGCTGAAACTGATCGGGGATTCCATTCCTGGTTTAGCCTATGTGGAGCGTGGAGATTCCTTGATTTTCTGGGGTACGGGAGATCCTACTTTCCTGCATAGTAAATTGGATCGGGGCAAGGTTCTCGAATTCCTGAAAAACAGTGCTAAGAAATTGTTTTATAGTCAATCTCCAGTACAAGAGCCTACTTATAGAAATGGTTGGAGCATAGAAGATTACGAGTTTTATTATCAACCAGAACTTACGGTGTTTCCGATCTATGGAAATGTGGTGCAGTTTCGGGAGGTGGGCAAGCAATTGAGATTGTTTCCGAGCTATTTTGAGCAACATGTACAGCATCTGTCGGATACCGTGACAAGATATAGGATACATCGTCCTTTGGAAAACAATAAATTCGAAGTCAACAATTTTCCGTTGCCTGCCAAATATGTAAACGAAAAACCATTTAAGACCAGCGATTCCCTTTTCCTAAACCTTTTGCAGGATACGCTGAAAAGAGAGGTAGGTTATGTCAATTTGGCGATGCCTAGTGATGCAAAAAACGTTTATTCCATCGGAACAAGAGAGGTGTTGCGAGAAATGATGCTGCCAAGTGACAATTTCCTGGCGGAACAATTGAACATGGTGGCTTCTTTTGTAAAATATCGCAAATTCCAAACGGAGGAACTCCGAAAATATATGCAGACGACCTATTACTCTTTATTTCAGGATCAGATTGAACTAAGGGATGGGAGCGGGCTTTCTACCTATAATAAAGTAACACCGAGAAGTATGGTGGAGTTACTTTTATTGGTAACCGATGCGGTAAAGGACGATGCTGCCAAATTGTTCCTGTTTCCGGCCGGTGGTCTGGAAGGGACTTTAAAAGGCGTGTATCCGACTCCGGGAGGTGTGCCTTTCGTTTGGGCAAAAACAGGAACCATCAACAGCGTACATTGCCAGAGTGGATTTATTAAAACCAAGAAGGGTAAGCGTTTGGCCTATTCTTTCCTGAACAATAATTATATGGGTTCGGCTTCTCCGGTTCGTAAGGAGATGGTACGTGTGATCAGCTATATCTATGAAAATTATTAATCCCTAAAAATCTATTTGGTATATTAGCGATGGAAAAAATATGAAGATCTTTAAAAAGAACGACAAAAGGCTGATCCGCTCCTGGTCCATGTTCGATTGGGCAAACTCAGCATATAATTTGGTGATCAATTCCACCATCTTTCCAGTCTATTACACCACGATAACTAAAAATGCAGAAACGGGTAGTACAACCGTTTCTTTTTTTGGCTTTGAATTCGTGAATACCGCTTTATCCAATTTTGCCTTATCGGTTTCCTATCTGATCATGGCCTTGAGTTTACCTTTTATTTCAGCTTATTCGGATGCTGCCGGAAAACGTAAGTTCTTCATGAAGCTTTTTACCTATCTGGGTGCATTTGCCTGTATGGGGTTATTCTTTTTCAAGATCGATACCCTGGAATGGGGGATCATCTGCTTTTCCCTGGCCGCAATGGGCTATATTGGCGGAGTAGCTTTCAATAACTCCTATTTACCGATCATTGCCACGCCAGATCAACAAGATAGGGTCAGCGCACAAGGTTTTGCTTATGGCTATGTGGGCTGTGTAACCCTGCAGATCATCTGTTTTGTCTTTATTTTTAAACCTGAATGGTTCGGAATTACCGATCCATCGCTTCCTGCACGATTATCATTTTTGTTGGTTGGATTGTGGTGGGTACTGTTCTCGCAGATTCCATTTCGGTTCTTGCCAAGAAATCGGCCTTCGGTCGGAAAGGAAAGAATGCCGTTTTTCCAAAAGGTAAAAACAGAATTTACAGGTGTATTGGCGCAGATCAAACAAATCCCTGCCATCAAGAAGTTTTTGCCGGCCTATTTTTTCTATGCCATGGGTATTCAGACCTTGGTTATTGTGGCGGCAGCCTTTGGCCAAAAGGAACTGAACCTGGGAGCTGATAAATTGATCGCCTCCATTCTTTTGATCCAGATCGTTGCCATAGGTGGCGCCTATATCATGTCGGTTTTTGCAAAGAAATTTGGAAACATCAAGGTACTGATGGTGGTCGTATTCTTATGGATCCTGATCTGTGGTTCTTCCTATTTCATGGCCAATGAATACCATTTTTATATGATGGCCTTTATGGTCGGATTGCTGATGGGCGGAATACAGTCGCTTTCCAGGTCCACTTATTCGAAATTGATACCTACTCATATTGAGGATACCACTTCCTTCTTCAGTTTTTATGATGTGGCGGAGAAATTTGCTATCGTCATCGGTCTATTGAGCTTTGGCATAATTGAACAGATCACCAATAATATCCGTTATTCTGCCCTTTCATTAGGAGTTTTCTTCTTAATCGGGTTTTTCTTGTTGTTTCCTGTTCTAAAATTTAATAAATTACAGATTATAAAAAAATAAATGAATAAGGTAGAATTGTTTATACCCTGTTTCATCGATCAACTATACCCAGAAACAGCATTTAATACCGTTAAATTATTGGAAAAAGCAGGCTGCGAGGTGATGTACAACGCTGAACAGACCTGTTGTGGTCAACCTGCTTATAATGCAGGTTTTTGGGACGATGCGAAGATTATCGGTCAGAAGTTTCTGAAGGATTTCCAGGACGAATATCCCATTGTATCCCCATCTGCCTCCTGTACGGGAATGGTAAGGGGAGGATATGATGACCTATTCACCAATTCCATGGAACATAACCGTTGCCGGTCCATACAGCGCAATATCTTTGAGATATCGGATTTCTTGGTCAATGTGTTGAAGAAGGAGTATTTCGGTGCTGAACTGATTGGGACAGCCGTTTACCATGATTCTTGTTCGGCCTTGCGGGAGTGCAAGATCAAGGAGGAACCTCGTCGCTTATTAAGCCATGTTGGCGGATTGGAGATCGTGGAAATGCGCGATCAGGAAACCTGTTGCGGATTTGGTGGAACTTTTGCGGTGAAGTTTGATGGTATTTCCTCCGCGATGGCAGAGCAGAAGGTGCAGAATGCGATGGCCGTAAAAGCCGAGTATATCATATCTACAGATTCATCTTGTTTATTACAACTTCAAGCCTATATCGAAAAACATAATTTGCCCATAAAGACCATGCATTTGGTGGATGTGCTCACATCAGGCTGGGCAAATATTTAAAAGAAACATTATTATATTATGACTATGAATTCAAGAAGAGAGTTTTTAAGAAATCTAGGACTGGCTGCAGCAGGTATTACCTTGGCGCCAAGTTTGGATTTATTTGCAGCCAAAAAAGATTGGTTCAACATTTCATTAGCAGAGTGGTCACTTCACCGTAAGATCAATAAAGGTGATTTGAAAAATATTGATTTTCCGGAGTATACAGCGAAGAATTTTGGTATCTACGGAGTTGAATATGTAAATCAGTTCTTTAAGGATAAAGCAAAGGATATGACTTACTTAAAGGATTTGAATAACCGGGCAAAAGATAATGGTGTGAAGAATGTGCTGATCATGATCGATGGCGAAGGAAACTTGGGAGACCGTGATGAAACGAAACGTTTAGCGGCTGTTGAGAATCACCATAAGTGGATCGATGCTGCGCATTTCTTGGGATGCCATGCGGTTCGTGTTAATGCGGCGGGTCAGGGTACAAAAGAAGAAGTGAAAGCGCAGGTGGTGAAAAGTCTGTCCTCTTTGGCGGATTATGGTAAAAAAGGTAAGATTTCGGTTATTGTGGAAAACCATGGCGGTATTTCATCGCATGGTGATTGGTTATCGGATGTGTTGAAGACCGTTGGTAAGAAGAACTGTGGAAGTTTACCTGACTTTGGTAATTTCTATGAGTATGATCGTTATCAGGGTGTGGCGGATTTGATGCCGTATGCAAAAGGGGTTAGTGCGAAGTCGCATTTCTTTGATGAGCAGGGTAATGACACAGGTATTGATTATAAAAGAATGATGGATATCGTGAAGAAATCAGGATTTAAAGGCTGGGTAGGTATTGAGTTTGAAGGAGATAAGATTTCGGAGGATGAAGGGATTAAGAAGACTAAAGCTTTATTGGAGCGGTTTAAGTAAGCATTTTGTCTTGATCACCTTAGGTCATTGCTTCGTCGTACTTTCCCGTCATTGCGAGGAGGTACGACGAAGCAATCTTTACCCATGTCATGGTGAGCGCAGTCGAACCATCTGTTCGTATACAACCATACAGATCCTTCGACTACGCTCAGGATGACAGGAGGAAAGATAGCATCGCTAATAAGAAAGATTGCTTCGTACCTCGCAATGACGATTAAAGATTCGCAATGACGTTAAAGAGATTGCTTCGTTCCTCGCAATGACGGCTAAAGATTCGCAAATCCTCGATTTCCAAATTCCTATTTTAACCCTCATTCCCTTAGCAAATTACCACCTTTTTAACCATCCCGTTTAAACTTTCCTAATCCTCTATCGTCCTACGTAAAAATGCGATTACCAATGCTAAAATTGGACCTTTTCTTTTTTAGCTAGTCTTCAAATTTTGAATAAAAATTTGTTTATTTGCTTATTGAATAAAATAATATTCCGATTATATTCTTTTAATAAGCTATTACCAACAAATTATTTTGTTTTAATATTCAAGAATTTAATCAATAACAGATTCAAGAATACAATGAACATATTCATGAATTACATAAAATCATATTCAAGAATACAGTAAAAACATAATCAAGAATTTAAAAATAATAATCTTTTAATAATCTAATATTTACACAAATTAGTTTGAACAAATGAATCAAGAGAACGATGTAGCATTGGTCCAGCACCTTTCCAAGCAAGGGGTTGACGATAAGATGGTTATGGGACACCCAGCCAGTTTATTTGTCCTTTTCTTCACCGAAATGTGGGAGCGTTTCAGTTATTACGGAATGCGGGCATTATTAACTGTCTTTTTAATTACCGAAGTCGCCAAACAAGGATGGGGATGGACTAACCAAGAAGCCATGGAGCTTTACGGATGGTACACAGGTCTTGTTTATCTTACACCGTTAGTCGGTGGTATGATTGCTGATAAATTAACGGGATACCGCAAAGCGATCCTAATTGGCGCATTGATCATGACCATGGGTCATGCCGCAATGGCTTTTGAACATATCTCCGCCAATTTCTTTTACCTGGGTCTGGTATTGATGATCCTGGGTAATGGTATGTTCAAACCTAACATTTCCTCTATGGTTGGACAATTATACCCTGATAACAGCATGAAAAAAGATGCGGGTTATACCATTTTCTACATGGGTATCAACTGTGGAGCCTTCTTAGGAATGTTGTTATGTGGTTATATCGGAGAAAAAGTAGGATGGCACTATGGTTTTGGACTAGCGGGTGTTTTCATGTTCTTTGGTATGGTTCAATTCTATTTTGCACAGAAGATTTTCGGTAAAATTGGTGAAAAACCAGGTACAGTTCATGTAGAAGAGAAATTAGCTGCAGTAGAAGAAGAAGAGGAAGAAACACCTAAGAACATCGTTCGTGACCGCTTGGTGGTTGTTGCGGTATTGATGCTTGCTTCGGTATTCTTTTTCTTTGCTTTTGAGCAAGCCGGTGGTTCCATGACCATCTTCGCGAAAGACTATACTCAACGTTTATTGGATGGTAATGCAGGCGAAATATTCAAATGGGTAGATGCTGCATTAACTATTTTCCCAATCCTGATCGTTACTTGGGTATTGTTCAAGCTTTCGCAAAAGATCTATGATCGGTATCCGATGACCGTTATTGCTACAGCAATTTCCTTTGCCATCATCTGGGCATTAGGTTTCTGGAAAGTATATAGAGAATTCAACCTAGCGCAAACAGAAGTAACTGTTTCCTGGTTCCAGATCCTGAATTCCTTCTTCATCATTACGTTGGCATCATCCTTCTCTAAACTATGGGAAAAGGTATGGAATCCTTCAGGACCCGTTAAATTTGCCTTCGGATTGATCTTGGTAGCCGTTGGTTTCGTGGCCTTGGCATACGGATCGATGTCCATCCCACAAGGAGCAAAAACAGCTTCTGTGAGCATGATCTGGTTGATCTTAGCTTATTTCTTCCATACTACCGGTGAATTATGTGTTTCTCCAGTAGGTTTATCTTATGTTAGTAAGCTTTCCCCTAAGAAATTTGCAGGTCTATTATTCGGTCTTTGGTTCACCGCTTCGGCAATTGCCAACTTTATTGCTGGTAAAACCGGATCGTACATCGACCATATCGTAGAAAAATATTCCATGTCTACCTTCTTCCTGATTATTGCTGCTCTTCCAGTTGCAGTAGCCTTATTATTATTGATTTTCAATGGTAAACTGAAGAAAATGATGCATGGCATCAATTAAATAGATTTAATTGTATAAACAATTATACAAAGCCGAATAGTTTTACTATTCGGCTTTTTATTTTAATTTTACGGGTCTTAAAAAAATAATAACCAAATATGAGTAATATTTCAGAAGCTTCATTTTCGGAAGAGTTAGAAAAAGAAGGCATTGATGGGAGCCTGGTTTTAGGCCATCCATCAGGATTGTTTGTTCTATTCTTCACGGAGATGTGGGAGCGTTTTTCCTTTTATGGAATGCGCGTCTTATTGATCAACTTCTTAACGAGTGCCATTATATCCGGAAGTCCATTCTCAGGATGGGGTTGGGATCCAGTTCAAGCGGGTGCACTTTATGGTACCTACGCCATGTTATTGTATATCTCTCCGATCTTTGGAGGTATCTTGGCCGATAAATATTTAGGCTATCGGATGGCCGTGGTTATTGGTGCCGCTATCATGACCCTTGGACACTTGTTCATGGCTTTTGATACGCCGTTATTCCTCTACCTCGGGCTTGGTGCCTTGGTGTTGGGAACAGGGTTCTTTAAACCGAACATGACTTCCATTCTCTCGGAAATGTACAAGAAGTTCCCGCAGAAAAAAGATGGTGCCTATACCATTTTCTACATGGGGGTAAACTCAGGAGCCTTTTTCGGAATGATGCTTTGTGGTTATTTAGCAGAAAAAATTGGTTGGCACTGGGGTTTTGGTCTTGCAGGGATCTTTATGTTCCTAGGAACTTTACAGTTCTGGTTCGCTAAACCAATTTTTGGTAAAGTAGGACATCCTCCGACAGCAGAACAAAAAGAAGCTGCTAAAAAATTAACAGCAGAAAGTACCAATCCTGATGATAAACCTAATCCATTCACCAAATTGGATACTATTCTGATCGTTGTTATGACTATCCTAGGTTTAGGATATGCCATTAATGATCCACTTTCCAAAATCGCTGGATTTGATATCTTTTCCAGCCTTCAGGTAGGAGATTTTGCCGGACAGAATGTGGCCATCATCTCGGCGTTGGTGTTATTCTTATTTGTGGTGATTTCCCGTTTATCGCGCTATACAAAAGTTGTTCGCGATCGCTTGATTGCAGTCATCATCTTTGCTTTCTTCGTCATCTTCTTTTGGATGTCCTTTGAACAAGGCGCTTCTTCTTTGGTAATCTTCGCCAGAGATAATGTAGATAGGGCATTATCCGGTAATTCATTGACCATCTTCAATACCGTAAATACTTTATTGACCGTTGTTCCATTAATCCTGATCACCTATGTGGTCGCTAAATTGACTAAACAAACCTTCGGAAAAGCACCGCTATCCAATGTGGTTCAGTTTATCTGTTTCGCAGGAGTTTGGGGTATTGCCATCTGGATGTTGTACCGTGAATATACTGCGGAAGCTTCAGAAATTACCGTTTCATGGTTCTCAATTCTGAACTCTTTCTTCATCATTACTTTTGCCAATTTTGTTTCTAAAGTTTGGGATTCCAAATACAATCCACCGGCAGCTGTGAAATATGGTTTGGGATTGATCATCATGGCAATCGGTTTTGGTCTATTGGCATTCGGTGCCAATGGAATCCAAGAAGGGGTTAAAGTATCCATGATCTGGTTGGTATTGGCGTATATGTTCCATACCCTGGGTGAGCTTTGTTTATCGCCGGTAGGATTATCCTATGTTTCCAAATTAGCACCAGCGCGCATGATCGGATTTATGTTCGGTATGTGGTACCTAGCCATTGCCATCGGAAATAAATTGGCAGCCATCCTTGGTGGACAAATTGAAGTGATAACAAAACAATACTCTTTGAGTACATTTTTCTTGATCTTTACCATCGTGCCTATCGTGGCCGGATTAATCGTGATCTCACTGAATCCAGTCCTGAAAAAACTGATGCACGGAGTGAAATAAAAAATAATAAGGGGCTTAGCAATAAGCCCCATTTTAATATCATACAATGAATACAGAAGGACAAAAAACACTGGAGGAAATCCAGAACTTCGAAGGCAAGTATCCAAAACAGATCTGGAGCTTATTCTTTTCTGAGATGTGGGAAAGATTTTGTTTTTATGGGATGCGCGGTATGTTGGTGTTCTTTATGATCACCCAACTGAATTTTGCGGAAAAAGAGGCCAATCTACAATATGGGGCTACCCAGGCTTTCGTCTACGCTTTTACATTTATCGGCGGTTTATTTGCCGATAAGATCCTAGGATTCCGTAAATCCCTGGTTTTTGGTGGGATTCTGATGATCATCGGATCGGTTCTTTTATCGATCGATACGCATCAATTTTTCTTTTTCGGATTGGCATTCATCATCATCGGAACCGGATTCTTCAAGCCAAATATTTCTACCATGGTGGGTGAACTGTACAAAGATGGTGATAATAGGCGCGATGGCGGCTTTTCGCTATTCTATGCGGGAATCAACTTAGGCGCTTTCTTGGGCGGCTATATCTGTGTTGCAATCGGGAAGGGTTATATGCTAAGCTCAGTTATCGATGAGGCACACCGTTGGAATGTCGCCTTCGGATTGGCAGCGGTAGGGATGTTGATCAGTTTGATCAATTTCCACTTCACCAAAAAACAATTGGGGCCGATCGGTCTTCAACCTGGACATCCAGATGCGATCGTGAAAACCATACCATTACCAAAATGGGTGGAATATGCGGTCTATGCAAGTACCTTGATCTTTGTGCCATTGATCCAGATCATGGTCTCCAAAACGGAATACACCGATTATTTCATGTACATCATTGGTCCATTGACTTTGATCTACCTGTTCTACGAAATGTCGAAAGTGGATAAGATTGAACGACATAAATTGATCGCTGCCTTGATCTTTATCCTATTCTCGGTAATTTTCTGGGGAATCTATGAGCAGAGTGGGGGTTCCCTAAGTATTTTTGCGGCTCATAATCTGAACGATACCATCCTTGGCGGAACAGTTACCTTAGATCCAAATGGGGTGAATAACTCCGGAGGAGCACTATTTATCATCTTCTTGGCACCTTTATTTGGGATGCTATGGCTTTATTTGGCTGCCCGCAAGATTGAACCCAATACCATCATCAAATTCGGATTGGGATTTGTATTCCTTGGTTTAGGCTTTTATGTGCTGTATGCAACCAGGTTCTTTGCGGTAGAAGGAATGACTTCCTTGGATATCTTTACCTTAGCCTTATTGGTGATTACCATAGGCGAATTATGTCTATCGCCAATCGGTCTATCCATCATGACGAAATTATCGCCTGCAAAATTGCAGGGAATCATGATGGGGATGTGGTTCTTGGCGAGTGCTTATGGACAGTATGTGGCCGGTTTGATCGGAGCGAACATGGCAGAAGCTAGAGAAGGAGATTCCTTAATGGATAAATTGATTACTTATACAGATGGCTATAAACAATTGGGATTATATGCGTTAATTGCAGGGGTCATATTGATCTTATTGTCGCCTATGATCAAGAAATTGATGCACGGGGTTAATTAATATTTTGCTTAACTTTACACCATCAAAAATTAGCTTGTGTCAGATAGCATAGTAATCATTCCTACCTATAACGAGAAGGAAAATATTGAACGTATTATTCGAAAAGTATTCTCGCTAGAGGTAGACTTCCATGTATTGATCGTAGATGACGGTTCGCCGGATGGAACGGCCGACATCGTCAGGAAATTACAAGAATCCGAATTTGCCGGTAAGCTCTTCATGGAAGAACGGAAAGGTAAATTAGGATTAGGTACAGCCTATATACATGGTTTCAAATGGTCTCTACAGCGAAGCTATGAATTCATTTTTGAGATGGATGCCGACTTCAGCCATAATCCGGATGATCTGATCCGCTTGCGGGAAGCCTGCATGCATGGGGGAGCCGACATGGCGATAGGTTCGCGTTATATCAAAGGCGTAAATGTAGTCAACTGGCCCATGAACAGGGTCTTGATGTCCTATTTTGCATCAGCTTATGTGCGTCTCATTACCCGCATCAACATCCAGGATGCGACCGCAGGGTTTGTTTGTTTCCGCAGGAAAGTGTTGGAGACCATCCCGCTGGACAAAGTGAAATTTGTAGGCTATGCCTTCCAGATCGAGATGAAATTTACGGCGATCAAGTATGGTTTTAATGTGGTCGAAATTCCGATCATCTTTACAGACCGTACCTTAGGCACCTCAAAAATGAGTACTAAGATCTTTAAAGAAGCATTCTTCGGCGTGATTCAAATGAAGGTCAATTCATTTTTTAAAGATTATAAACAATAGCATGAACGAGAACCTTGACCCAAATCCGGAGCGTCTATCAACGACTGACAAAGATCTGGAGCGCGTACTGCGCCCCCAAACCTTTGATGATTTCACTGGTCAGGCTAAGATATTGGAAAACCTGTCGATCTTTGTGAAGGCAGCCAAGCTTCGTGGGGAGGCATTGGACCATGTATTGCTACACGGCCCTCCAGGACTTGGAAAAACCACCTTATCGCATATCATTGCCAATGAAATGGGTGTGGGCATCAAGATATCTTCCGGTCCTGTATTGGATAAACCCGGGGATCTTGCCGGTCTATTAACCGGTCTGGATGAGGGTGACATTCTTTTTATCGATGAGATCCACCGTTTAAGCCCCTTGGTGGAAGAATATTTATATTCTGCCATGGAGGACTTCAAAATCGATATCATGTTGGAGACAGGGCCTAATGCACGTTCTGTGCAGATTTCCTTGAATCCATTTACTTTAGTCGGTGCAACCACCCGTTCGGGATTGCTTACCGCCCCATTACGCGCGCGTTTCGGTATCAATTCCCGTTTACAATACTATGATTCCAAATTATTGACGGATATCGTGATGCGTTCAGCCATCATCCTAAAAGTTCCAATCTCCGAAGAAGGTGCTTATGAAATTGCACGTAGGAGTAGGGGTACCCCTCGTATTGCCAATGCACTGCTGCGAAGAACCCGGGATTTCGCCCAGATCAAAGGAAATGGTTCCATTGATAAAGCCATTGCCCAGTTTGCCTTGAATGCTCTGAATGTGGATGAGCATGGTTTGGATGAAATGGATAATCGGATCCTGATGACCATCATTGATAAATTCAAAGGAGGTCCGGTAGGCTTGAAGACCATTGCAACTGCTGTTGGGGAAGATGAAGGTACTATTGAGGAGGTTTATGAACCTTTCTTGATCCAGGAAGGGTATCTGATGCGTACTTCGCGGGGTAGGGAATGTACGGAGCTGGCTTTCCGTCATTTGGGAAAAACCAATTACCCAAAAGGAAATACCCTTTTTTAATCGCTTAGAAAACTAATACTTTATTTTGCTCAATGCTTTCAGAAGCTTATTACCGCGGCTTTTCAAGGCTGCTGATGCTTCTTTTTCCAGTTGCAGTTCTATTTGCAGCTTAAGTTCCTGCGCTAGCCAAGGATGGTTGGGGATGCATTGGAATAAGATATCAAAAGCGTTGACCAAAACAGCCACCGGGCAGGAGGCATCTTCTACAATCTGAAAGGTCTTTTCAATGATACTTTCCTCTTCTACTTCCGTTAAATCAAAAGATTGGTTGGCCTTGGAGGTCATCCACATCATGATCTTGGAATAACTCCTTAACACACTCCAGTTGTTAGAAAAGCAATAATTTTGAATAATCACGTCCTTATGCTCCTCGATCAGGTAAGTGTTCTTCAACACGATATGTTCCAACGCCCAAGCCGCGCGAAAGGCTACTTTAGGAAGATCCAAATTTACACTGAGCTGGGCAAGATCCAGAAAGGGAATCTCTTTCAATAAGGCTAAAGAGAAATCAGAGGCGCCATACTGTAATAGTGCCTCCGATTGCTGTTGATGTTTTTGGGTAAACATCAATTATCTTTTGATGGGTTTATCTCGATTCATTTCGGTCATATCCACCTCATTCATTTTGGACTCACCCAATAGGTGCTCACTGAAATAATCAGCCATCCTCCAGAAGAAGTATTCTGTCATATCCCCAAAACCATGACGCTGACCAGGTAACAATAAGAAATCGAAACGCTTATTGGCTTTGATCAAGGCATCGACCATGCGAATGGAGTTTGCCGGATGCACGTTGTTATCGATATCACCCGTAACGATCAATAATTTTCCTTTTAGGTTTTTCGCTAGGTCCGAGTTGCGGTCGATCTGGTAATTGAAAGAGGTATCGCCTTTACTGTTCACTTTTTCGGTGATTCCATGGTGTCTTTCGCTCCACCAACGGTTGTAGATGTTGTTCTCATGGTTTCCGGCACCAGATACGGCTACCTTGAAGAAATCCGGGTATACCAACATGGCTGCCGTAGACATAAATCCACCACCAGAGTGACCTGTAATCCCAACGCGGTCGATATCGATGAAGGAATATTTATTAGCCAATTGCTCTGCCACCACTTTTTTATCCTCCAATCCATAATCACGAAGGTTTCCGTAGCCATAGGTATGGTACCATTTTGAGCGGGATGGATGTCCTCCACGGTTTCCTACAGAAATCACGATGAACCCCATCTGCGCCAAACGGTCTACGCGGTCCATGCTTCTGCCGAAACTTTTGTTCACAGCCTCTGTTTGAGGTCCTGGGTACACATATTCAATGATCGGGTAGGTCTTGGTCGAATCGAAATCAAAAGGCTTGTACATCACCCCATACAGGTCTGTGATGCCATCCCCAGCCTTTACCTTGAAGGGTTCCGGGAATTTGTAGCCCGATGCCATCAATTGGGATAGATCAGCTTCCTCTAATTTCATGATCAATTGACCCGATGCACTGTATAGGTTGGAAACAGGAGCCGTATTAACTCTCGAAAAGTTGTCTACAAAGTAATTTCCGCTTTCGGAAGCTAATACTTGATGGTCAAAATCTCCAGGAGTCAATAATTTGAATGCAGACCCGTTTTTGTTCACCGAATAGTAATGTGTATAATAAGGATCTAATTTCTTATCCACACCGTTCGCTTTGAAGAATAGGGTTCCTGTATTTTCATTATAGCTGGTCAATTCATCACAATGGAAATCTCCTTTGGTGATCTGATTGATCAATTTTCCCTGATTGTCGTATAGGTAGAAGTGCCCCCATCCATCGCGTTGAGACCAATGGATAAACTGGCTGTAATTATTGATGAACTGTGGCTTTTTGATATCCAAATACACATTGGAGCGTTCTTCCACCAAGGTTCTTGTCGAACCATTCACGTTGACAGCAACCAAGTCAATGCGTTTTAGGTCGCGGCTAGAACGTGCAATGTAGAATTCCTCATTCGTTCCCAACCAGTAGTTGATGTAATGCTTTCCTTTATAGTTTGCTTTCGAACGGTCCTTGCTCCAGGTACTGATTGTCTGGTTCTTGAATTTAGCCACATTGATCTGTCTAGGTTTCAAGCTGGCTGCATCAAAAAGGTAAAGTTCTACTTCGGTAGAATCCGTTTCTCCTGGCATCAGGTATTTATAGGTCTCCAGGGTAGGGCGTTTGCCACCTACATTATTGATCACCCACAACGCATTGTATTCTCTATTATCCTTACGGGTTAAAGTAAAATAACGTCCGTCAGGAGACCAATTGATCCAAACAGGCTTTCTTTTTTTCTTTTCCTCGTCTTCGGATTTCTTATCGCCGCTAGTTACGGAATATTCATCTCCACCCCAAGCATAGTATTGTACGCCATCCGTAGTGATCTGATGCTCGACAATGGTACTATCTTTTTCATCCTTTTGGGCTTTTAGGTAGTTCGCATAATCCATCCAGTATAGGTTGAAGTTCTTGGCATAGAAAACCTTGGTGGTATCCGGATTGAAATTCGCCCAGAAAACACGTCCTTTTTCTTTGGTGGTATCGCTGATTTCTTTCAGGTTTTTGGTGTTGATGTTATATTCAAAATGGAAAAGCTTTTTCTTGATCGTATCGCTTTTATTGGTCAGCTTCTTGATTTCCTCTTTGGATTTTACGGTATCCAATGTACTCTGTACCTCAAAACGGATCAGGTTCTCGTCCTTTTCCATAAAGCGCAGGTTTCTAATATCTAAGTGTTGTGCATCGAAAGGGTTTCTAACGATAGAAGTGATCTTAGCGGCCATTTCAGATCCATCAAATAGTTCCTGTTTGCGTCTGGAGGCAGGTTCCACCAAGTACCATTTCTTTCCAGCGGAAGTGCGGTATTCGTACCAGAATTTTTCACCGAAATTAATCCAGTTGGGATTTACTTCTGTGGAGTAGATCATGGTACTCAATCGGGAAGGAGAGTATTTTGCCGCCAATTGGTAATTTGGTTTGGCCAAGGTGCTTTTTTCCTGAGCGAAAGTCCATACGGAACAGAGCATCAAAAAGCCTAATAATGATTTTTTCATTTTATATTAATGGAAATTATTTGGTTTCAGCGAAAATATTGCTTTCTAAGGGGATAAGGAAGTATATTCTGTATTATTTTTGCTATTCTTCGTAGAATTTTTCGTTAAAATTCACGAGGAACAATTCTTTCGTTGCCCGGGTCAAAGCCGTGTACAGCCAGCGCATAAACTCGGTTGTCAACATTTCATCGGTCATATAGCCTTGATCCACGAATACCAAAGGCCATTGCCCCCCTTGGGCTTTATGACAGGTAATGGCATAGGCAAATTTAATCTGTAAGGCATTGTAGTAGGGATCTTTTTTGATCGCCTCCATCCTGTATTTTTTGACCGGTATATCTTCGTAATCTTTGGAGATGCTTTCGTAAAGTTTTTGCTGCTGATCGTAGGGAAGGTTGGGAGAATCCACATAGAGACTATCCAGCAGGACCCTGCATCGGATGGCGTCGCCTTCATTATTGTCCATGAACTCCAAGTAGAGGTCAGCAAACCTAAAACCATGCATTTCATGCACATTACTTACTTTTTTGATGATCGCCATATCGCCATTAGCAATGAATCCCTGGCTCTTTTCATCATTGTCCTGCAGCCAATAATAATTGTTGCGAACCACCATGATCTGATCCCCACCTGTGATCTCCTCATCCCGAAAAAGGATCTGGTTGCGTATATGTTGATTATATAGATTGGCGGATTTGTTGGATCGGCAGATGACCATGCATTGCTCAATGCCATATTTATCATAGGCATAATGTAGGCCTTCGATCAGCCTTTCACCATTCATCCTGTAAATGTCCTTAAAAGATTTGGTCACAAATTGTGGGTAACTGTACTCCACAAACTCCTCGTCCAATCGGATTTCATTCCGGATCCGGGTAGCATTGAAAAGGATCCCCGAGTTTTTATCCTGTCTAACCACATCCGTTAATTCGTAGGTGAAAATGCCCAATCCAAATTCCCCATTCATGTATTCGGGATTTAGTGCAGGGCTTTCTTCCAATCCAACGGGAGGGAGCTGAGCGGTATCTCCAACCAACATCAAACTGCAGTTTTCCCCCGATTGCACATATTGTATGAGGTCATGAAGCAGTCCGGAAGAGAACATACTCGCACCTTCATTGCTGATCATAGATGCTTCGTCCACAATGAATAACGTGTTTTCATGTGGATTATCACCTAAACCGAAATTTAGGTCGATACTCGCTGCGTTTTTCTTGCGATAGATTTTTTTATGGATGGTCAAGGCTGTTCTGCCGGAATAAGCACTCATTACTTTCGCCGCCCGACCTGTAGGGGCCAGCAATACCGATCGCTTCTGTATTTTTGGCAATATTTTGACCAACGCCGAGATGATGGAAGTTTTTCCCGTACCGGCATATCCTTTCAGAATAAAGCAGGCATCGGAGGAAAAGGTATGCAAAAAATCAGCTAACATCCCGAAAACTTCTTCCTGTTGTTTTGTCGGTTGATGATGGAATTGCTGTAAGAGGTAATTTTTCACTTGCACATCCAAAGTTATTCAAAAGGTTGGTCAAACCAATTTTAAAAACTATTTTTGTGATTAAAGCATCTGCAAAAGCATGATTTATACGTCGTCACAATTTCACTTACAATATATTGCCAAATACCAATTGATCGTTCAGGCGAATTTTAACTATGACATATTATATGTGGTTGATTCCGAAGGACAATTGTTGGTTTACATGAAGTATGAAAGCAATAGTCCCAGCGAAGAAGCTTTAAAGATTCTGAGTCTTCCTTTTCAGAAGGTCTATGTAAGTATCTCGCATAATAACCTAACATTCATTCCGAATGATCTCTATGATATGGAGGATGTGGAGAAATACCAGGATTTTATGGAACATCCTGGAAGAAAAGCTGAATCGGTTTCCTTGGATTTCCTTCAAGCACAGGCTTTTTATCAATACGATGTATTATTGGAGCAACGTTGGAGATCCTTGTTCCCGCATGCCCAATTTATCCCAGAATTTAAATTGAACCTGATGCAGGCAAGACCTCATATTCCGCTTCAAGGCGAGGTATTAGGTGTTGTTTTCCATGAACAAGTGGTGGATTTGTTTTTGTTCATCAATGGGCAGTTCAAGCTATATAATAGTTTTGAAGTGTATTCAGAGGAAGATCTCAGCTACTATGTGCTGCATCTTTTCCAAGTATTTGGCATAGATGGAAAGGTGAGCAAGGTTCTGTACAGCAGTATGAACGCTGAAAGCCCTTATATTGGAAAATTGGCAGAATATGGCCATCAGGTAATGGGTATTAGATCGCAGCAGGCATTATCTTTATTGGATGAATTACCTTCCGGGTTGGCAGATAGTTACCTTTTAGAATTACCAAAATGCGCATTATAGGAGGAAAGGCTGCAGGATTACGTTTAAATCCACCGCAGAATTTACCGGTTCGCCCGACAACGGATCTAGCCAAGGAAGCCTTATTCAATATCCTGAATAATAAACTGGATTTTGATGACTTGGATTGTCTCGATCTTTTTGCTGGAACCGGAAATATTTCTTTTGAATTAGCGTCGAGAGGGGTAAAATCGGTTGATGCGATTGATCTGCATGGTAAATGTGTGATGTACATAACAGATACGGCTAAGAAGTTGGATCTACCACAGATCAAAGCTCGGAAAGCTGATGTGTTTAAATTCATCAAATCGGCGAAGGGTGCTTATGATCTTATTTTTGCAGATCCACCTTATGATATTGGTCAGTTGCCGATGCTTCCGACTTATGTATTTGAAAACAATTTGTTAAATTCAGGGGGATTATTGATTGTTGAACACCCAACGAGTAGAAAAATGGCCGCCCATCCCAACTTTGTGGAGCAACGGCAATACGGAAACTCGTCATTTAGTTTTTATAGCCTAGTATAAAAAACTTATAATAAATAGCCTAGTATCATGAGAATCGCAGTTTTTCCAGGGTCTTTTGATCCCTATACCATTGCACACCACGATCTGATCGAACGTGCATTACCGTTATTTGATAAGATTTATGTGGCCATTGGGATCAATAGTTCCAAAGTGGGCATGATGGATGTGGAAACCCGCAAAGCAGCTATTTCTAAGCTTTATGCTGGAAATGAGAAGGTTGAGGTGGGTTTTTATCAGGGATTGACTGTAAATTTTTGTAGGGAGGTTGGAGCGACTGTTATTTTAAGGGGAGTACGTAATAATACGGATCTGGATTATGAGAATATCATTGCGCAGAACAATTTGATTTTGGCACCGGAGGTGGAGACTTATTTTTTGGTGAGTAGATCAGGGAAAGCGCATATTTCGTCTACGATTGTTAGGGATATCTGGAAGAATAAAGGAGATATTAGAGGCTTGGTTCCGGAGGAGGTTTATGGGTTTATTTTAGATGATAGATTATAGATGTGAGATTATAGACTTGTCGCGTCATTGCGAGGAGGTACGACGAAGCAATCTTTACACTTATCGAAAGATTGCTTCGTTCCTCGCAATGACGGTGGCCTCGCAATGACGCGGAAGAAAGATTGCTTCGTTCCTCGCAATGACGGAGACTCGCAATGAACTGTGTATATATCCAAATAATAAATTAAATTTTCTCCAAATAATATTCTGATTAGGCCGCTTTTGCGATGTAGCCCTTTCCAGATTTTGCGATGGCGAATGCCTGTTTGATCAGTTTGTTCACCACTGCTATGATTGCGACCTTGTATGGCTTTCCTTTTTCCATCAACCTCCCATAAAGCTCACTGCAGGCGGTGTTGCTCCTGATGGCGGATATTGCCGCCATGTACAGCACCTTTCTGACCTGGCCCATCCCCATCTTGCAGATATGCCCCTTTCCCTTTACGCT
>NZ_PEAZ01000075.1:0-24792 GCF_002734245.1 Sphingobacterium sp. 1.A.4 | reverse complement strand
AGATTCTGCGTGAACCGATATCGATCCCCGCAGCATGATCGTGAATGATTTTCATGGCACATCAATTAAAATGTGAAACCATTAAGCCCATAGAGGAAAAATACACGGCAGGCTACCATACGGACAATCTAAAAGATGTACCAAACTCCAATGCCTCAATCTATGGAACCAAGCTCAGGGACAGGCAAGATGCACTATACGATAGTCCGGTCAAACTGCAGAATGGTCAATGAACTAAGTTACTAAATGTCATCACCTTCCGATAAATTTAGTTCAAATTTTTAATTCTCAGGATGACAAAAAAGAAAGATTGCTTCGTCGTACCTCCTCGCAATGACGGCGTTCTTTCAATGGAAATGTTCTTTCAATGAAAAAGTTCTTACGATGAAAAGGTTGTTACGATGACAGGGTCTATAATCTATCGTCTATTATCTATCATCTACTTCACGAATGTCCCATCCAAATTAATTGCTTTCGCGAAAGCAGTCGAATACAGATCGGCCATTACAGCAAAATGATCTCTGGTAATTTTACTATCCAGATTAAACTCGCCTTCAAATTTCCGTCTACTTTTCCAATCTTTCTCCACCTGTCTTTCTACCTCATCTCCTTTAAAGGAAACAAACTTAATCAAGCTGAATAAATCCCGCCAGGTCATATCCTCTTCCTTATAATTATCCAAGAACCATAGCTGGCTCCGGGTATAGATATCATTCAATACATCCTTTACATCTCCAAACTTCACAAAATCATCCCCTTTGAACATATACTTATTCCCTTCCACCTTTCCGAGAAAAAATCCCGATAAATAACTTTTCTGTATAGATCCATAATGCACATCCGTAGTCTTAACATCCTGGTAAGGATTCAATCTAGCCGAAAAACCCAATAACTCCGCCTGCAATTTCCGAATATCAATGGTTTTTGTATCGGACTTAAAGAAAGCTACATATCCAGCTGTAGCCCCCAAAGCCTGCCCATAAGCTGCCCTAAAAGCAATATTTTCTGGATCCGCATCTAATTCCCGCAAGAAACCAATATCAAAAAGATTCTCCTTTTCAAAGGTCAGTAGGTCTTTCAGCAATAAGACATACACCTCATCCTTCAGCTCTCCCACCGCCAATGTTGTCCTACTTGCTGCCAAACTCACTTCCTTCGCCCTCTGCAAACTGCTGGACATCCCTTCCTTCTTTGTCCCTTCAGCTTTTTTGAATAGCAATCCATCTTTGCTGGCATCAACCACAGAAAGCACCTGTATGCTCTGCCGATTGGCAAGTTGGATCTGCCATTCCCTTCTCTTCTTCTCCACATTCAAGATCTGCTGATCCCTCACAATGGTCAGATTGGGCAATTCCCTCAACATTTTCTCGATTGCATTCCTCGCCAATTGGGGATTGAAATCGGCTTTCACGGCCATCGCCAAAGAATCACTCTTGGTTTTGCTCATGCCCATCTCCATCAGCAGATTCATCCAGATGCCCGCATCCAGATTCTCATTTTTAACCATCTTCAAGGTTTGGGAAGTGATCTCCGGAGCAATCTGACCTTGATCCAATACCCATATCGTGGGTACACTCGATCGCGCCGCCTGCACAGCAGCAGTCAAGGCCGTAATATCCGAACCATAGACCAACATCTTCGGTTTCTCCCTTTTTTGGGCCATTAATGCAACAGGAAATATAATCAGGGTAAGTAGTAATAATCTCAAATTCATAATTGTTTAAATATACATCGAAAATACGTAAAATAGCGTTAAGTATTCGTTAATGGGATAACCAATATATCGTTGAAATACCTAACTTTGCTACATGTTAGAAGAAGAAAAATCCTTGAATTTTATTGAAGAGATTATTGAAGAAGATCTTCGTAATGGGAAGAATGACGGTCGTGTTTTGACCCGTTTCCCGCCGGAACCAAACGGCTATCTTCATATTGGACATGCTAAGTCAATCTGTCTGAACTTTGCTTTGGCACAGAAGTACAATGGTAAAACAAATCTTCGTTTTGATGACACCAATCCGGTTACGGAAGATGTGGAATACGTAGAGAGCATCAAAAAAGATATTCAATGGCTTGGCTTCCAATGGGCTGAGGAATTATATACTTCTGATTATTTTGATACATTGTACCAATATGCCGTTGAGCTGATCAAAAATGGACTGGCATATGTAGATGATAGTACAGCCGAGGAAATTGCAGCTGCAAAGGGAACTCCTACCGAACCAGGAACCCCTACGCCATACCGTAGCAGAAGTGTGGAAGAAAACCTAACGCTTTTTGAAGAAATGCGTGAAGGAAAATATAAAGATGGAGAGAAGGTATTACGTGCGAAAATAGATTTGGCAAGCCCGAACATGCACATGCGTGATCCGATCATTTACCGCATTAAACATGCCCACCACCACCGTACCGGTGATAAATGGTGTGTATATCCGATGTATGATTTTGCACATGGTCAATCGGACTCCATCGAAAAAATCACCCATTCCGTTTGTACCTTGGAATTTATCCCTCACCGTCCGTTATACGATTGGTTGATCGATAGATTGGAAATATTCCCTTCCAAACAATATGAATTTGCGCGTTTGAACCTGACATATACCGTGATGAGCAAGCGTAAATTGTTGCAATTGGTGAATGAGAAATTCGTGGAAAGTTGGGATGATCCACGCATGCCTACGATCTCTGGTCTGCGCAGACGTGGTTATACCCCGGAAAGTATCCGTAATTTCTGCGAACGCATCGGTATCCAAAAGCGGGAGAACATGATCGATGTGAGTTTATTGGAATTCTGCATCCGCGAGGATTTGAATAAAACAGCTTGGAGAAGGATGGCTGTCCTTGATCCGATCAAATTGATCATCAGTAATTATCCGGAAGGTCAAGTTGAGGAACTGCATGGCGAGAACAACCCCGAAGTAGAAGGTGGCGAAGGCAGCAGAACGATCCCTTTCTCCAAAGAACTTTGGATCGAAAGAGAGGACTTTATGGAGGATGCTCCTAAGAAATTCTTCCGTTTAGGACCTGGATTATCTGTTCGTTTAAAGCATGGATATATTGTAACCTGTACCGGATTTAATAAAGATGAAAACGGGAATATCACAGAGGTAATCTGTGAATATCATCCGAATTCAAAATCAGGTGAAGACACTTCAGGAATGAAAGTAAAGGGAACTATACATTGGGTATCGGTAGCTCATGCGAAAGAAGCCGAGGTAAGACTTTACGATCGCTTGTTCCAGGACATCAATCCTGCAGCTGCTGAGGATTTCAAGGCATCCATTAATCCGGATAGTTTGCAGATTATTGAAAAAGCATACATCGAACCTGATTTAGTTAATGCAGAACCGGGTAAAGGATATCAGTTCATCAGATTGGGCTATTTTACCTTGGACAATAAGATCAGTACGCCAGAAAAACCAGTATTCAATAGAACCGTTGGGTTAAAAGACTCATGGGCTAAAGAGGTGAAAAAAGGTTAATCGATCTTCGTTCGAGAAAGGTTTTTATATTTTATCTTAAAAAAATCCTCTTCATGTAGTTGAAGAGGATTTTTTTATAGAGAAATAGGGCTGGCATTAGAACATTACATCCAGGCCGAATTATATTTATCTCCCATTCGTTTAACCTCTGCTAATAAATACTCATCTTTGGCTGAGCCTAATATTCCTTCGTAATTCTTTAAAGCTGCAAGACCCAATTGAATCATATAGCCATCTGCACCTCCTAACGATCGCTTACTGATCAGCAATTGTTCATTCAACAATTCATCGATAGTCTGCAGGTTTCTTTTAGCCAGGCTATTCGCTTTCTCCAGCTCTTTGGTTTTGTACAAAGTATCCACCACCGTACCATTCAGGTAGGATAAGCGCATTGAACGGTTTACTTTTGGTTGGAAATCATAGGCTTTTAAGGCTAGATTTCTCGCATGCTCAAAGTTCTCTTGTTGCATGAGCTGGGCTATCCCTTGTTGGTACACATTGGAAAACACCCAATTCTCGTAAAACTTGTTCGAATCCGTATCGAAGTGGTCCAACGTGGAGATATCACTCCATTTGAATTTCTCCATCACATTGCTATACAGTTTTTCTGTATTGACCAAGGAGGTGTCATCTGCCGGCTGCCCAACCTCTACAGGCATCAATTTCAACAGCATCCCTTCGTTCGCCAAATACTTATCCATCCCCATAAAGATGGAATTGGGGCTCATGGTCGTGAAATAGATCGGACGCTCCCAGTTGTTCTCATTTAGGATAGACATGATGGCCAGTTCCGCCCTCGAAACGTAATTCTGTTTATAATCCCATTCCATGTATTCTGGAATGTAGCCCTCCCAAGATTTCGGAACAACTGAATTGGCCAGTACCGCTTCCTTATTGATCTTCAATCTCAATTTTTGGCTGGGTAGGATATTTTCAAAGGTACCGTCCTGTAATTGCACTTTGTTAGCCTGGTCATCAGAAAGCATAATGGCCAACATCTGGTCCAGATCCACGTGACCTTCGATTCCCATATCTAACACCCTTATGTAATCGCGGACTCCTTTCTTAACCTTATCAAAACCAAATCCTACAGGGATAGCCTTGGATTGGTTGATGTCCTGCATCGCCTGTTTTACATACCAATCCGATTGCAGGTACCCATGATTCAAGACCCTAACATCTGTTCGCACGCCTTCCACCTCCTGTAAATACCATAAAGGGAAGGTGTCGTTATCAGAATAAGTAAACAATATGGCGTTCGGCTCGCAGGATTGCAGGGCATTATAAGCCATCTCTTTGGTCATCATCCGGACTGAACGGTCATGGTCATCCCAATTTTGGGAAACCAATAAGATTGGTCCCAAGAACATACATAGCCCTGCTGTAGCAACGGTCAATTGCCTTGCTGGCAGTTTTACGCGTTGCTGTATAAATTCAAGGATGGCCAAGAAACCTAGTCCGATCCAAATCGAGAACACATAAAATGATCCGGCATAAGCATAATCCCTTTCCCGAGGTTGTAAAGGCGATTGATTTAAATATAGAACTATCGCTAACCCAGTGAAAAAGAAGAGAAGACCTACAATAGCCGCATCCCTTTTACTTTTTTTCAATTGCCATAACAAACCTACCACCCCTAGTACTAATGGAAGGAAGAAATAGGTGTTCCTGCTGGGATCCTGTTTAAAATACTCACTTAAATGAGCCTGTCCGGGAATTCGGAGATCATCGAGAAAGGAAATGCCTGAAATCCAATTTCCTGCATGGAATTCCCCCTGGCTTGGCTGATCATTTTGTCTTCCCACAAAATTCCACATGAAATAACGAGAATACATATGACCAATCTGATACTGGAAGAAAAACCTCATATTATCAGCAAAGGATGGACTTTCGCCTTCCCTTAATCCCAGATATGATCGATAGAATGCTTCATGATCTTTATGATATATTCTCGGGAACAACACTTCCTTATCATATTCATAGGAATTTCTACCCCCAATTTTTGTGTAAGTCTTAGCATCCTTTCTGTAGTTGCTCCCCTCTTCTTTGACACCAATTATTCGAGAATCAAAATTAGGACCTTTGAATAAAGGCTCCGATTGGTACTGCTCCCTGCTCAAATAGCCCAAAAAGGAGAATACATTATCAGGCGCATTATTGTTCAAGCTGATGTTGGTATGCGAACGTACCATCAATAATCCGTAGGAGCCGAATCCCAAGTAGATAAAACCCAAGGAAAGCAATGCCAAATTCAGGATGGGCTTAGATTTTTTAATTGAATAATAAATTCCAAATACCAATCCGCCTGTTAATAGGGCGACAAAGAAGTAAATTCCGCTGCCAAATGGCATACCCAAGCCATTCACAAAAAACAGATCAAACTGGGCAGCAATCTTTACAGAATATTGGATCACACCCCAAAGGATCAAAGCCAGCACCAATACTCCCCAACCCAATGATTTTAGGATTCCCGACCATTTGACCCGTGCGGTCTTCCTGAAATAAATCAGTAGCGCAATGGCAGGTATTGTCAATAAATTCAGCAAGTGTACCCCTATACTTAATCCCATCACATAGGCCAGAACCAATAACCATTTATTGGCATCTGGTTCATCCGCTCTTCTTTCCCATTTCAAGGCCAACCAGAAAACGACGGCCGTACAAAGTGAGGACATGGCATACACCTCGGATTCCACGGCAGAGTACCAAAAACTATCCGTAAAGCTATAGGCTAAAGCACCAATCAATCCTGCAGAAAAGATCTTTAGCTGATGGTCTTGACTTTCTTCTCCATTGCCACGAACCAATACTTTACGTGCAATGGCAGTGATCGTCCAAAATAGGAAAACAATTGTCAATCCGCTACAGACTGCAGAACCTACATTCATCCAGAAAGCAATTTTTTCCGTATCCCCAAAAGCCAAATTGGAAAAGAGGTTTTGAAGCATTAAAAATAAGGGAGCGCCGGGTTGATGTACAATTTCTAATTTATAGGCCGATGCGATAAACTCGCCTGTATCCCACCAGCTGGAAGAATGTTCCGTTGTGAGGATGTATACCGTCGTTGCAATGATACCACAGAGCCATCCTAGCAGGTTGTTGATCTTCGAGTAATTCATAATTATGGGCGTTAGTTAATTCAATCTAATGTAATAAGAATATAAAAATGAAATCGCCTATTAACATAATTTAACAGCTAACCTGAAGAAATAAACAGCGAATCAATAAGTTTAGGAATAGAATAGATGCTACATGGCATCAGGAATAGATGATAAATCGAACAAAGGCATAAATGTTAAAATGTGTTAAATTATAAATGTAAACTATCCGTAGAAACGCATAAATCATACGGCGCTAAATAGGAAATTTGAGACATTCTAAAGAAGCACAAGAAGAACAACAAGCTGAAATACAATTATTTAAAGTTAACAATATTAACAAAAACTAATGAAAATAAGTTAACTTTCTGCATTAAACCTTTAAACACCTTAACCAGTCATAAAATTGAATAACATTTGTGGAAATAATAAACAATATTCTTAACTTTAAATTCTAATAAATCACATAGAGTGACCATTAATAAACGTAAAATGAAAAAATTATTATCAATCGCATTTGCAGCTGCTTTGACAGTGGGTGTGGCATCTGCACAAGAATTTAAACCAGCTGAGCGTGATTACTTTATTGCTAAAAATGTAACGGAATCTATTGTTAAGTCATTGACTGAAAAATTAGCTTTGACAAAACCTCAGCAGGATTCCATTGCTAAGCATGTGTTAATTTCAGCAAAACAAGAAACTGATATTCTTGAAGCACAAGGCGTTGCGATTAAAACAAAAAGAGAACAACAAGAGGCAAATCTTAAAGCTAGAACAGCTAAAGTGAAAACTTTCTTAACAAAAGAGCAGCTTGATAAATGGGCTAAAATTAGTAAAGAAGAGGAAGAAGAAGGAAATTAAGATTTAAGTCTTTAAAAATAAAGGCCGATTGCATGCAATCGGCCTTTATTTTTAAACCAGTTTTTCTACTATCTTTTTAGTCGGACCTGGATTACTCATGGTATAGAAATGCAATACCGGAGCACCAAATTCGATCAGCTCCTTACATTGCTGCACCAACCACTCTTCACCAACCTGCCTCACTTCAGCATTGGTTTTACAAGCATCCACCGCATCACTTAAATCCTCGGGGATATCCAAATGGAAAATCCTCGGCAAGGTGATCAATTGATTCTTTGTTGTCAAAGGTTTCAAACCTGGAATGATCGGCACATGGATATCATGCTCCCTACATTTCGTTACGAATTCTTTATATTTTTCGACATTAAAGAACATTTGGGTTACAATAAACTCAGCACCCATTTCCACTTTCTTTTTCAGCCACTTAAAATCTGTATTGAAATTTGGTGCTTCAAAATGCTTTTCCGGATAACCGGCCACCCCTATACAGAAATCTGTTTTTTCGGAACTCCCAATATCCTCATGCAGGTATTGCCCGCGATTCATATCAGCTACCTGCTCCAACAGGTCGATGGCATAGGCATGTCCTTCTGGCGTTGGAATAAAATCAGAGTCTCCTTTACGCGCATCACCACGCAATACCAATACATTATCGATCCCCAAAAAGTTAAGATCGATCAAGGCATTTTCTGTCTCTTCCTTCGTGAAACCACCACAGATCAGATGCGGAACCGCATCCACTTTATATTTACTCATGATTGCAGCACAGATGGCCACTGTTCCGGGACGTTTTCTATACGACACCCGTTCCAATAAACCGTTGGAATGTTGCTTATAGAGGTAATCTTCCCTGTGGTAAGTAACATCAATAAACGGAGGTTTGAATTCCATCAATTCGTCCATGGTCTTGAAAATACTCTGTATCCCCTGTCCTTTTGCTGGCGGAAGCAATTCAAAGGAATACAAGGTCTTGCCATTCGCATTTTTAATGTGATCTACAATCTTCATATACTAAAATTAATGCTTAGAGAAAACACAGCGAGTACTGGTTCATCAGCTTATCTTTCCTTGTTAAAGGTAGAATGTAGCACCTTGACAAGTGTCAGGTTGCTAAGGCTTCAGCGGGTCTAGTCCCTCTGCCTTTCTCTATAAGCACCGCTAATATCGGTTTAAAATCTGAAAAGTAAAAATTATTTTATTGTTCCTGTACCTGTTAGGGTTTCCAGAACAATTATTGTTCCCTGTACAGATCGATCAGCCCTTCTGGAAGTTTCACTACGATCACTTCTTCTTCCGGATCCATCCCAACGATCAAGTCGTCGTTCAATGGAAACATCACCTCTTGTCCATCCATATCCACCGTGGCAATAAACTGCTGCGGCATTTCCTGCACATCCAAGATCTCTCCCAGCTCCCCCTCCTTCTCATCAATCACCACATAGCCGATCAAATCGGAATATCGGAAATCATCCGGATCTCTTTCCGGCATTTTATCGTTCGGGAGATAGATCTTCTTACGCACCAGCTGTTGGGCTTTATCGATATGGTCTACATCCTCAAACCAAGCGTAGGCTGTACTGTTATTGTGCAACTTGACCTGATCCACGAAATAAGGAACCAACTTCTTATCAATTTCTACAAAGATGACATCCAGATCCAGGTCGGCATAATCCTCAAACTCAAAAAACAATTGGACCTCCCCTTTCAGACCGCGGGTCTTACTGATATATCCGATGTAAAAACATTGATCGATGTTCATTTTTTTTCAATTAAGCCACAAAAATACAAAAAAAGCCGATCTAAAGTAGATCGGCTTTCATTTGAATAATGCTTTAAGGAATTATCCTTCAGTTTCTTCAGTGTTTTCAGTAGCTTCTTCCGCAACCTCTTCTGTTGTTTCTTCAGCAACAGGAGTGTTTTTAGCAGCGATAGCAGCAGCTCTGTCATCTTTTTTCTTCGCTTCAGCAGCTAAAGCAGCTTTTTTAGCTTCTTCTTTAGTTTTTGCTAAACCTGATTTTTTTCCTTCGATTTGAGCACCTTTACCTTCTAACCAGTTGTTGAAAAGTTCTTCTGCTTTAGTTTCGTCGAAAGCACCTTTTTTCACACCACCTTGTAAGTGTTTTTTGTACAAAACACCTTTGTAAGAAAGGATAGCGCGAGCGGTGTCAGTAGGTTGTGCACCTTTATTCATCCAATCCAATGCTTTTTCGAAATCTAATACGATAGTTGCTGGGTTAGTGTTCGGGTTATAAGAACCGATACGCTCGATGAATTTACCATCACGTGGAGCACGTGCATCTGCTACTACTACGTGGTAAAAAGGTTTTCCTTTTTTACCATGTCTTTGCAATCTGATTTTAGTTGCCATGTTTTTTTTATTTTATGTATTCAACATATCCCCCGTGCTTCATGCAAGAAGGGACGCAAAGATAAAAACTTATTTCCAATAATAAAAGCAAACCGTTATATTCATCACATTAATCCACAACACCCTATGCAAGAAAAAGCACCCCTAAAAATAGTTAAAGCGTCGGCAGGCTCCGGAAAGACATTCAGCCTGACCGTACATTATCTATCTTTATTGTTGGCCAAGGAAAGCAATTACCGCGAAATACTTGCTGTAACCTTTACCAACAAAGCAACCGCGGAAATGAAGGAAAGGATCCTTTCCGTGTTGCAGGGCTTAGCAACCGGAAATCCCGCTAGGAAAATCGAGGATTACCGACAGATATTATTGGAAGAACATCCCCAATGGGATGCACATGCCCTTCAGGAAAAAGCACAACGTATATACCGAAGGATCTTGCACGATTACTCCCACTTTTCCGTGAGTACCATCGATGGGTTCTCCCAAAAAGTCATCCGAAGCTTCACCTATGAATTGAATCTGGATGCCGGATATGCCATCGAAATGAACACCAATAAGGTAAAACGGGATCTGACCATCATGCTGAATCAGCTCCTGGATGAAAAACCCGAACTATTGGAATGGATCATTGCCTATGCGGAGCAAAAAATAGGAAACAATGAAAATTGGAACTATCGGAATCAATTGATGAGTCTGGCCGGTCTTATATTCAGTGAAAATTTCCAGGAATTTGATGGATACATCCTTTCTGCGGATTCCAACCGTATTTTCAACCTCCTGAACAAGGAGGTCTCCGAAAAGACCAGCAACTTCCTCGATGCCTTAAGCGCAGCCATTGAGCAGTTCAACCAAAGCTACCGTAGTTTGGGCATAGACGAGTCCGAACTTGTCCAAAAGTCACGGAATAAGCTGGTCTCGGCCAGCAAGGTAAGTCCGAATATCCATAAATATTCCATTTCAGATCTTGATGAAAAGGTCTTCCAGAAATATGAAATCTTGGTGCAAGAACCTGAAAAAATATTTGTGGACCAAGACAAAAATTACCGTACAGACCTGGTTCAGGCCATGCAACCTGCCTTGGATATTCTCATGGAATTACGAGGGATTTTTCCATCCTATATCGCCTATCATTCGGTTCAAGGAAATCTATATTTCCTCCGTTTATTAAAAGAGATGAGCGATCTGTTAAGTCAATGGCGTAAAGAAAATGCTGCCCAATTGATTTCTGACGCGCAAATTCTCCTGAACAAAATCGGAATTGATGATCAACAGGATCCTACCTTCATCTGGGAAAAGATCGGTAACCGGTTCAATTATTTCCTATTCGATGAATTCCAGGATACTTCCCGTATCCAATGGAAAAACTACAGCCCTTTATTGTTGAACGCCTTGGCTAATGCTACAGGTAAATTAAATGAGCACTTGATCGTAGGCGATGTTAAACAGAGCATCTACCGTTGGCGGAATGGCGATTGGCGGATCCTGTTGCAACAAGTGGAAAAACAGGTTGTCGACAATTTTCATCTTCAGCCCCAACAGCTTGAACAGTTTATCCATAACGGCACCCTGCAGACCAACTTCCGCAGTCTGCCCAACATCATCAAACTGAACAACTACCTGTTCGATAAAATCCCTACCTTATTACAGGAGGTATTGAACAATAAGGTATTGGAGAGCCTTTCCGGCGATTCTTGGGCTTGGTGGCAGGAAACAGGCAACGATCAGATGCTGGTCAAGGCCTATCAAGATACCGAGCAACAGATTCCCGAACATATTTTGGGTGATGATAAACCACAGGGCTCTATAGAAATCAATTATTTCCCTGTTGAGCATGGACGATTCAGAAAGAACCAAGTTATGGATGCTTCTGTAGATTCCCTATGCCAAAAGATCGGCGAGTGGATCAGCAGTGGTAGATACCAAGCAAAACAGATTGGGATCTTGGTGCGCAGTAATGCTCAAGCGCGGTTGCTGATCCAGGAACTGATGCGTTTTAAAAATGAAAAGCAGCTTGCATTCGAAGTGATTTCTGGAGATGCATTGACCCTGATATCCAACCATGCCGTAAACCTCTTGGTAGAAACCTTTCGCGCACTGGTTTTCCAATCGGAAAAACATGTTATCCATCTGGCCAATATGGCCTACCTATACCAATTGGCTATGGGTAAATCTACCTTCGATCCCAAAGCCTGGTTAACATTCAAGACAAATCAGATCGAATCCTTGAATGGAGTTCTTCCTCAGCAATTGATTGAAAATTGGGTAGCATTGCAGAAAATGCCTTTGGTCCATCTGACCGAAAAGCTGATCGAGATCTATCAGGTTGGAAAAGAAAACAGCATACATCTGCCCTATTTATTGGCCTTCAAAGATATAGTTACCCAGTTTTCGAGCATGGGTGAACGAGGTATCCTCCAGTTTTTGGAATACTGGGACGAAGACGGTGAGAAGGCTGTGCTACCAGCAAACGGAAAGTTGGATGCCATCGAAGTCACCACCATTCATAAATCCAAAGGATTGGCTTATGATGTGGTCATGATCCCGTTCTGTTCCTGGAATCTGGATGGCATGACCAATGGCGATTTTTGGATCGATGTATTGGACAGCCCTTTCCAAGAGCTCGGAAAAATCCCAGTAAAATACAATGCCGCCTTAGGAAAATCCATTTTTTACAAGCAATATTTCGAGGAAATGCTCTTCAACTACATGGATGCCTTGAACACCTTCTATGTGGCAACCACCAGGGCAAAGGAACATTTATATATCACAGCGCCCCAATTTAAGGAGGCCGATGCCAAATCAGCAAAAGTATTAAATGGGTTTGAAGTCAAAAATGAATATATCAGCGACCTATTGCTTCAAACATTAATGGATCCACAATCCATTTTTCCTTTGGAAGATAATCAGATCAACATCCAGGAGATCATCCTGAAGAAAGATGATGGCGAAGATCAGGAGGACAATAAAATGGCATTGACGAACTACCCGATATCGAAGGAATTGGATCGGGCACTGGATCGTTCAAGCAAAAGAAGCATCAATAACATCCTGATGATGGAGGAAGCTGCGAGGTATGGTGTCCTTGCCCATGAAATCATCTCTGCCGTAGAAAAGGAGCAGGATATTGCGGACTTGGTCAGCCAATTTATCGAAGAGGGAATTATCGAAGAGCATGCCCGTCCAGATCTGATGAAAGAGATCCAGGAAGTATGGCATCATCCCCAGATCAACCAGTGGCTAACCCAGGACTATAAGGTTTGGAATGAAGCCAGTATTATTACCTCCGATGGAAAAACCCTACGTCCGGACAAGGTATTCAGCAAGGATGGAGAAACCATTGTATTGGATTTTAAGTTCACCAAAGGCGATTATATCGAACATAAATACCAAGTAGGAACCTATATGGATGCCCTCAAAAATGTAGGTTACCCAGCGGTCAAAGGCTATTTATATTATGCCAAATCAAAAGAATTAGTAGAAGTAAATTAAAAAGAATGGAAAAACCATTTTTACGTTTAGTAGCAGAAGACATACAGACAAGATTCGGCAAGGAAATTTCCGATATTGCCATTGTATTCAACAATAAAAGACCGATTACCTACCTGAAGAAACATCTGGTCGATGTTTACGGACAGGCAATCTGGTCGCCACAGTTTTTTACCATCCAGGAATTCTTTTCCCAATCAAGCACAAAAACATTGGCCTCTTCATTAAGTCAGTTTTTTTACCTGTTTGAATTGCACAATGACCTGTTAAAAAAGGAAGGCCTGGAACCGGAAAGCCTGGAAGAATTCTACCCGATTGCGGAGATTATTCTGAGCGATTTTTCCCAATTGGATTATGACCTTGTTCCGATCGATCAGATCTACATGACCCTTTTCGACAATACGGAAATTGACTTGGCTTTCCAGCATTTCACGCCAGAGCAACAGGAATTCATCAAATTATTCTGGCAATCCTTTTCCATCAAAGGCCATACAGCCGTACAACAACGTTTCCTTAAACTTTGGAAAAGACTTCCCGTACTTTATCGCTTGTTCAAGGAAAAAATGGTTCAGGAAAACCAGATCAATCATCCTACGATCTATCGCGACCTGGCGGAAGGAAAAGCAGAAAAACCTGATTTCAATAGGAAATTTCAAAAAGTCCTATTCGTCGGTTTCAATGCCTTGAACCGCGCGGAGGCCCAACTATTCAAACAATGGCAGGAAGAAGGACAAGCCTTATTCTATTTTGATGCGGATGCACATTATATCGATGACAACCTACAGGAAGCGGGTTTATTTATACGAAGGAACATACTGCGTACAGGCCTTCTGAACGCATTGGGAGATATTCCCAACATCATTGGAAACAGGACTTCTGAAGTGCAGTTATATCAATGTTTGGGAAAGAACAGTGAAACAAAGTTATTGCATGATGTTTTGTTAGCGGATTTTCCAGCAGGTCTTCCTGCGGATAAGTCTGCTGCCATTCTGTTGGCCGATGAGAGCCTGCTGGTCCCTTTATTGCAGAGCTTGCCAGACCTGGAAGTCAACATTACGACGGGTTATCCCCTTATCCAATCGCCACTCTATGGGCTGATCGATCTGTGGTGTGAAACCCAATTGGCCATCTCCCATCAGAAAAAGGAAAAAATCCCTTACCAAGGATTGGAAACTTTCCTTTCCCATCCGATGACCAAGATGGAAACTTTTGCCAAGCAGAAGATCCAAAAAGAGATCGCTGATAAACAACAGTTTGAGGTCCCGATAAATGAAATCGATATTTCAACTTCGGCCATCCCGTATTTTTTTGAACCTATCCAAGATCAGCAAGGGGTCATTCCTGGGATCAACCGAATGATCGGTTCCCTATTGGAATCCATGGCGCTGCAAGGGCGGATCAAGTTGATTGAATCCGATCTGTTGATCGAAACCCGCAAGGTGTTAAACCAATTGCAGGCCGGATTTGAAAAACTGGGCAACCTGAGCATTTCCTTCCAGATCGGATTGGTAAAAAAAGCGATCGCACCAATCAATTCTGCTATCGAAGGAGCCCCCCTAAAAGGCATCCAGATCATGGGACTATTGGAAAGCCGTTGTTTAAATTTCGATAACATCTATGTGTTAGGCGCGAATGAAGGCATCTTACCAAAGACCTCCAGTGCGGCTACCTTTCTTCCGAATAACCTACGTAAAGCCTATGGTCTACCCGTACTGGAAAATCAGGATGCTTTATCGGCCTATCTATTCTATCGACACTTCCAGTATTCCCAAGGGATGCACCTGTTCTATAATGGAATTGTCGATGAAAGCAGTACAGGGGAAGAAAGTCGGTTCATCAAACAGATGGAATTTGAAACCCAGTTTCAGTTCATCAAAAAGACGCAACAGCAACCACTGCTTTTCCCGGTCCAACCGGACGAACTGATCGTAGAAAAAAAGGACGAAATATGGGATAAATTGTACCAGACCTACATCATCAACAAAAAACAACTCTCAGCGTCTGCATTTACGACCTACCTGCAATCGCCCTTGCAGTTCTTTCTCAAGTATGTGGCAGAGATCAAGGAACCTCCTTCCATTTCACAGGAATTTGAAATGAACAACCTCGGATCCATCATCCATAAATGTATGGAGCTACTTTATCTTCCCCTTAAAGGGAATCCCGATTTCACGCCAACTGAAACACTTAAGGATAAATTAGGATTAGTAGACCAACTGGTTCTTCAGGAAATTGCTTCGGAATATAAATTGGAGGTCAGCAATATCGATGACTTGAACAGTCTTCAGCGGATCATGCACAAAATTTCATCCGCCTATATTCGGATGTACCTGGAATATGATATGGCAAATTATGATGCTATCCGGATCATCGAATTGGAGAATGAAGAGGATTATAAACTGGACTTTGAAATCCTTGTGGATGGTCAGCCGGAAAAGTTGAGGCTCTACGGGATCATCGACCGCGTGGATGAAGTGGTGGATAAGGATGGGCAATTGAAGACAAGGATTGTAGACTACAAAACCGGAGGGGATAAGATCCTATTTACCAAACCTGAAAAGGTTTTTGCCAAAGACACGGAAAATAAGGCTTTGTTGCAGACACTTTTCTATGCCTTTGTATACGAGCAGGTAACTGGTATCAAAGGGTTGGAACCTCATTTATATGTGGCAAGAAGAATGCGGGAAGATGGCACGCTATTCCGAAACAACAGCGGCAGTATGGTCTTTTCAGATTATTTTCTGGAAGAGATGAAAGGTGATTTTGTAGGGTTTTTAAGGAAAACGTTGGAAGAATTGTTCAACAGGGAGATCCCTTTTAAGCATGATCCGGATGCCCAAGTCTATCCATCCGACCCGTATACCCTATTCTACAAATACAGCGTAAAGGAAACCATCGAAGAAGAATAAGATGATACTTAGAACAACATATATTAAGATCCGATAACATGAGATATTTACTATTAATTACCAGTATTTTGCTAATCAGTTTGAGCGTCCAAGCTCAGCAACAACCCAATGGAAATAAACTCCTTGAAAATGTCAAGTTTACGGGAGCAAAAGCTCTCCAAAAAAATTAAAAAGCCATTTATCAATTGGACAGCAACAACCCGGATATCGTTAAAAAAGCTTTTAGGAACATCAACAATCTATTGAATGATCCCAGGTTAAAAGGGAAGGTGGAAGTAGAATTGATCACTTTTTCGGGAGGTACGGAAGTAATGTTGAAAAACTCTGCTTACCAGGAAGACCTGAAAAAGCTAATCGAAAAAGGGGTGATTGTTGCCCAATGTACCAATTCCCTGCAGGAAAGAGGCTTGGAAAAGCATCAATTGTATGATTTTATTGGCTATGTGCCTAGTGGGAATGGCGAATTGGTGATCCGAGGTGCAGAAGGATGGGTAATCGTGAAGCCTTAACCATCCAGATGATTTAAGATAAAGGATTTTTCAATAAACATAAAAATGGGCCCATTAATCAATGGACCCATTTTCTTTTAGTGCTTTTCTTAGCAGCGATTCATACCGTTTTATTTTTTATAGCGTTTCATAGCTTTATTGGCTCTTTTCTTAGCCGTATTGATCTTATAATCGAACCATTTATCCTTGAAGATCTTACGCATGGTATCATCAAAATGTCTGGTAACAAAGAGATTTCTTGCTCCCTTCAATTTCTCCGAAATACTATTGGCCAATGCGCGAACCGAAATGGAATAACCCTCCGTTTCGTATTGGATATAATGCCACCATCCTGCCGGCATGTATAAGGTTTCTCCAGGGTGGATCACCGCTTCGTATCCGTCCAAGAATTCCAATCCTGGATAATCACTGGTCGAACTGTTTTTCAGGTTGGCAATGCTATGGAAGTTATACGGCAGTTTGTACATCAGGTCAGACTGGTCGTTTGGAAACAACCAGATGCGCTTACTCCCTTGGAATTGGGAAATAAACACATGCGACATATCGATATCAAAGTGGTTCCGCGTAGCAGATCCTTCGCCTCCAAAAAACATATAGGGTAGCCATTGAAGTACTTTACCTCCTGTTACATCGTTAAAGATCACATCCCTTTTCAATTCAGGTCTGATCTTCATCAAATTGAACAGGAACAAACGTAATTCTGTTGGTTCTTTTCTTATTAGATCTAAGTAATCACCAAAACTCATACGCCCAACAGGTGGACTCGCAGCATGGTTCTGAGACTCTTCTTCACGACCATATACGTCGATTTGTTCATTGCCCGCTATTTCCTTGAAATACTCATAACTCCATTTCGACCAACAAGGACTCTCTTTGCTGATGAAATCCTTGATGATAACCGGTTGACTCTTATTCAAGTAGTCTTTTATGAAGTCCTTCGGAGCAACGCCAGAGATGCTATTTACAGGTTTTAATTTCACTAGATTACCTTTTTTGTATATATGCAAACTTAAAAAAAATATTCCTACAATAAATGTACCTGAGGGTATGCGGGTACATATTAATTCGAAATATCAGCAAATTAATTAGAATTTTATTCTTAAAAAATGACTTCTGTCAAATTTCTGACAAGAAAGGTGGGAAAAAGGAGGTTATTGGAAGGGAAAAGAACGTCATTGCGTTTTACGCGTCATTGCGAGGAACGCGTCATTGCGAGGAACGAAGCAATCTTTGGACTTTTCGAAAGATTGCTTCGTGGATCGCAATGACGGTGGAAGATTGCTTCGTCGTGCCTCCTCGCAATGACGCAGACCCTCGCAATGACGAAAAAAATACTATTTATTAACCTGTTTAATATACTGCTCAATAGCCATGGTCATACTTGGAGCTACCGGCGTTGGGGCAGGGATATCCAAGATCAGATCATGTTCCAATAAAGCCTGTTGAGTACTGGATCCAAAAGCTGCGATCCTCGTATTATTCTGCACAAAATCAGGGAAGTTTTCGTACAAAGACTGCACACTGGTCGGGCTAAAAAACACAATGATATCATAAAAAACATCCTTCAGATCCTTGATATCCGAAATTACCGTACGGAACAATACCGCTGGGGTAAAATCATAACCATTCTCTTTCAACCAAGCTTGTGTCTCCTCATTCGCCATATCTGAACATGGGAAAAGGAACTTCTCTTTGTTGTGTTTCTTAAGCACATCTTCCAGATCCTTGGCCGTTTGTTTTCCGAAGAAAATCTTACGCTTACGGTATTGGATATATTTCTGAAGATAAAGTGCGATAGTTTCAGAGATACAGAAATATTTCATCTCTGCAGAAACCTCATAACGCATTTCCTCACATACACGGAAGAAATGATCCACCGCATTCTTGCTGGTGAAGATCACTGCGGTGTGGTCTGCAAAATTAATGCGTTCTTTTCTGACATCCTTCGCGGAAACGCCTTCGACATGAATAAAACCTCTGAAATCCAATTTCAGGTTATATTTCTCGGCTAGCGTGAAGTAGGGAGATTTGTCATTTTCTGGTTTTGGTAAAGTAACAAGTATGCTCTTTACTTTTTTTGCTCTTTCTACATCAATCTGCATAAATACTGTCTTAATTACTTAGCGCCCTCACTAATATTAAAATAGGTGCGAGTTCGAGACTGCAAAGATAAAGAATTAAATAAAATATTGAAAACTGGAAATTCCCAAACAAGTGAAAAGCCGTTCTCAAAAAGCGGTAAGAGAATAGCAGAATCACCAAAATCACATTGATAATCGCAATTGTAGAAAAGTAAGAAACAGGTACAAATACTACCGTTAAGAGGAATGGCATGAGAAAAAACATACTGTTAAAGTATACCAGATACAGCACCGCAATGTATTCTCTAACAATCTTATCTAACAAAAAGATAAAAGAAACAAAACGTATTAATAATATCTTGGCAATAAAAAGTATGGCCACAAATGCCGAATTTTTGATGAAATTCTCGAAGCTTAAATAGTTTTTGTCGCTGAAGCTCGACACCAGGATACAGACAAACAGCCCAAGGGATAAACTAAACACGACATATAAAAAGATATAGGGCCAAGAAGTGGCGAGGTTATCCTCCTTACTCACCTGTTGCAGCAGTCTTTCTTTGTAATAGGCATCCACGATGATCTTCAGTTCCACCGGAAATACAATCCGCAGAACGGCCAAGATCAGGAAAAGAAAACCGACCACGAAAATCACCCATATTGGTCGATCATGTTTCTTTCCTCCCATATGCACGGAGGTATCCGATTGGTCCAGCCCCCCGGTATCCATACCAAAAAGAAGATCATGTCTACCCTGCTTGTAGATGGCCGCTACATATTCCTTCGCAAAATTGACCTCCTGCTTTGGATGCACGATGATTTCACTATATTTAAGCTCATTATCCAGGCTATTGTAAAAAGCAGTTCGTGCTAAAGAATCTCGAATGGCTACACTATCAACAGCTTGGATGCTATCCTGCAACGGCACCTGAACAAAAGCCTGCGCATGTGGTTGGAAAATCCAACTGAGGATAAACACAAATAGACTTAATGCGAGCGATTGTTTCATGAATTCGTAAAGTTAGAACAAAATAATGGGTTTAGAAATTGAAAATATGGCTGAAGATAAAATTATTAGATGTGGATGGTGCGGCGAAGACAGCCTTTACCAAAAGTACCATGATGAGGAATGGGGGAAAGTGGTAAAAGATGATGCCACCTTATTCGAATTCCTGATCCTGGAATCGGCACAGGCAGGTTTGAGCTGGATCACCATTTTGCGTAAAAGGGAAGGCTATAGAAACGCATTTGCGAATTTCGACTTCCATAAGGTCGCTGAATTTACGGAGGAGGATGTAGAACGGATATTACAGGATCCTGGAGTGATCCGTAATCGTGGAAAGATCAACAGCAGCATCAACAATGCAAAAATATTCATGGCGATCCAAAAAGAGTTCGGGAGTTTCTACAATTACCTGTATAGTTTCATGCCCAACCAGGAACCCATCATCAATCAGTTAGAAACACTAAAAGGCGCACCTACGACGACTGCCATCTCCGATGCCATATCCAAGGACCTGAAAAAAAGGGGAATGAAATTCTTTGGTTCCACCACCTGTTATGCTTACATGCAAGCAGTAGGCATGGTCAACGACCATTTGCTTAGCTGTTCATTCCGATCGTAGCTGGAGGGTCTATATTACGGTAGATATTCTGCAGGTTGCGACATTGTCCATTGTAATCTAGACCATATCCTACAACAAATTCCTTTTCGATCTCAAATCCAACATACATGATGTTGTCGAAGCTGTATAAAAGGCACTCGGGCTTTAACAAAAGGGTGGCAACCGCTATACTGGCCACGCCCAGTTTCTCCAAGGCTTCAATGGTATGAACCAGGGAATTACCAGTATCGACGATATCTTCCACGATCACCACATGCCTACCTTCCAAGGACATCCCGACCCCGATCAGTTCGTGTACCGATCCTTGGCTCGTTCCTTCATAGGAGGCCAGCTTAACAAAGGACATCTCGCAGGGAATATGGATCTGCTTCATCAGGTCTGCCATGAACATAAAACAGCCGTTCAGCACGCCGATGAAAACAGGGTGTTTATCCTCATACCGAAGGTTCATGTCAATACCTATCAAGCGGATCCTTTTTTGGATCTGTTCATAATCGAGCATCAGCTCAAAATGCAAATCATCTATACTGATATTTTTCATGCTTAGTTCTCTTCTTGTTGTTCTGGCTGTTTCCCAAACAGTTTTTCCAATAATTTTTTCCGTAGCTCCTCTTCCCTATCCATCTCATCGGCCATATCATGGATGGTTTCAATATTTGCACTGGAATCCACCACCCCGGCAGGACGAGGAGGCCTTAGGTTGGGCTGCAATTGCACTTGGTAGAAACCATAGTTTGCAGGTACATTTTCATCATGCAACTGGTCCATCTTCGTCATGATGTAGCCATAGGTATTGAAATGCTTCAACAACCAAGGTTTCAGGTGCCCGGTATAATCAAAGGATGAAAGTCCTGTTTTTGGTCTCGGGATAATGCTCGATAGGTAAAGACTTTCGCCGATGGTCAATTCTGCGGGTGTCTTGCCAAAATAGTATTTGGAGGCCTCGGCAATCCCATACACATTTTTACCCCATTCGATCACATTCAGGTAGATTTCGAACAAGCGGTCCTTACTCACTTGTTTGGATTGTTCCATCAACCAAACCATCAGGATCTCCTCAAACTTACGCATCATGGTTTTATTACGGTTGAGGTAAAGATTCTTCACCAACTGCATGGAGATGGTACTTGCCCCTCTCTTGAATTTTTTCTCTTTGATATTGGTCACCAAGGATAGCTGGAAAGCTTCCAATTCAAAGCCGTTATGTTTATAGAAAAATGGATCTTCGGTATTCAGTACTGTTTTCTTTAATATAGGTGCAATTTGATTAAGCGGTGTAAAATTAGGATTGGTAGCATCCAACATAATATCACGCATTTTCACGCTATCCTCAAAAGCTTCATACACAAATGGGCCATTCAGGGCGGCGATATCTGCCTTACCCCATTTAACGACTTTCAGCTGGGAATCATCGATCTTGGAACTGAAGCTCAAATTATCCGGATCATCCAGGTCCACTTCAAAATCCATGTCATATTGAATATTGCCATCCACTTGAATACCATCCAGGTTTTCAAACAATCCCACTGGTAGGGCATCAAAGAAATGCTGCGCCTTAAAACTACCGGTATGTACGGCCAATCCCAATATTTTCTTGGGCTTGCGCGTAAATTTGGCATGCGGTTCAAATTCAAAGTCTTTCACTTTCACTTTGGTTCCCGGCATCAGCTCGGCCGTATTTTCCGAAATCAGGATCCCACCATCGGCGGCACCTGCCGGTAATAGCACAGGCTCCAAGGATAAACGGCGATGGAATACCTTCAAGTTTTTCGTGTCCCAACCACCTACGACCTGCAAGTAATCTTTCCCTTTGCGGGAAACATCATCCAGGTGGAAGGAAAGCTCATCGAAACTCACATGCAGACCATATTTTTGAGCAATGAATGGAACTTCAACCCCCTTATTCTCAGTGGATATCGCGACATTTAAAGTCTGTTTGCTCGGATTAACATTCCCTGCAAAATTCCATTTTGCTTCTTGGTCGTTCAAGAAAACATCGATATTGTAATCGCCATTATCGATTTCTCCTTTCGGTATATGAACTTCTTGGGTAGAGCTGCTATCTGTATAGGAAAGACTGACGTTCTCCAAGCTCATGTTGGTAGGCACCTTGTCGAAAACCTGCTGAAAGAGATGGTCTACCCGCTCTGCCAAGGTCCGGACATCCTCTTTTTTATCCGTGCTATCTTTATCTACCTTTTTACGGAACAGGAAATCATAATTGGAAGTACTGTCTTTCTTGACCAGGCTAATATCTGCGTTTACCAACTCCATATTGGCAATGCGGATATCCCCGAACAACAGTGGAAATACCTTAACCGAAATTTCAAATTTATCGATGGCTGCCAATTGTTCTGCAGAATCCGGAACTACTTTGATCCGGTTGAAATCAACCGACGTCAGTCCGGAGAATTGATAATCGCCGACCTCAAAATTCAATTGGTAATCGTCCTTCAGTTTCTGTTTGACTTTCCCTACCGCCTTATCCAACATGGCCCCCCGAACGGAAAACCCCCAGATCAAACCAACCAATAAAACAACCAGTACAACACTAACACTAATGATAAACCACTTCTTCTTCACAAAACCGAAAGCTGGAAAGGACTTGTTATTATTTGCCGTCATATCGTCTATATCGTACCTTGAATTTTGATAAAAATAGGTAAAAAACATTAAAAACATCCTGATGACATGATATTGAGTAGGTTTAGTTAGTTTTGTAATTCTTAATATTTATTCATGATTACGAAACAACAGATCCTTGATGCCTTAAGTCATGTGGAAGAACCGGATTTAAAGAAAGACCTGGTTACCCTCAACATGATTGAGAACATTGAAATCCTCCCTAATAAGATAAAATTTGATGTGGTGTTGACCACTCCGGCATGCCCGATGAAGGGACATATTGAACATGCCTGCAAGAATGCGATCGCTCTTTTTGTTTCCAAGGAAGTCGAAGTGGAGATCAATATGACGGCCCGCGTTAAAGCGGTGGAGACAGCGCAGTTGAAAAACATTAAGAACATTGTGTTGGTATCTTCTGGAAAAGGTGGTGTTGGTAAATCTACCGTGGCAGCCAATCTGGCGATTGCCTTGGCCAATTCGGGCGCAAAGACTGGCCTGTTGGATGCAGATATCTATGGTCCTTCGGTCCCTATGATGTTTGGTGTAGAGCATGCTCGCCCCGAATCAACCCAGACTCCCGATGGAAAGAACAAGATCGTTCCTATCGAACGTTTCGGACTGAAATTATTGTCCATCGGATTTTTTACGGATCCGAACCAACCTATCCCTTGGCGTGGACCGATGGCGACTTCTGCCATCAAGCAATTATTCAATGATACGGATTGGGGCGATTTGGATTACCTGGTCGTAGACATGCCTCCTGGCACTGGAGATATTCACATCACCGTAGCCCAAAACTACCCGATATCTGGCGCTGTGATTGTAACAACCCCACAGCAGGTCGCTTTAGCGGATGCGATCAAGGGCATGGCGATGTACCAAATGGAAGGTGTTCAGGTGCCTATTATTGGTGTTGTGGAGAACATGGCCTATTTCACACCTGCAGAATTGCCGGAAAATAAATACTACATCTTTGGTAAGGATGGAGGAAAACGTTTGGCGGCAGATAATCAGGTGCCTTTCTTGGGAGAGATCCCCTTGGTGAAATCGGTATCAGATGCTGGGGACAACGGTTTTCCGGTAGCCTTGGATGGCGATGATCCTGTTGCTGCAGCTTTTGGGGTGCTGGCCGGAAGGGTAGCACAGGAACTGAGTATCTTAGCGAATAGGTAAAAGGCTGTTTTCGTTGGAATAACAGGGATAAAGCATGCTTAAAGCATGTTTTTATATGCTCTACATACATTTTACATACTTTCACCATGCTTTCAGTATGGTTTCAGTAAGAACGCAAAAAGAAGGTGTCTAAAAAGGCACCTTCTTCTGTTTTATAGCTTTCTGGAGCTCCATTATAATTTCATGAGCAATATTAGGCTGCAAGTCGATGTTTTGTACTTTTCAGCATGTTGATGGCTTGATTTATCGCAAATAGGGAGTTTTTGCCACCTGGTTTATCGATAAAAGCTTTGTCTTTCCACTTTTTTGCCCATTTTCTGAGGTTATGGGCAATGGCCATCAATCCGAACTCCACAGCGACTTTCTCCAGTCCTTTCATTGTGAACCGGGTAAACCTGTTGTTGCTTTTCATCTGACCGAAAACAGCTTCCACTTCTATGGGTCGCTTGCTCCGATGGTACATTCCCTCTTCCGATAGCAGTCTTTCCCGGGCTTTATCCTTGAGCTGATTGAGCCTGTGGTTCACTTCAATGAGCCGATCGCCTTTAGCTTTATGGCACCCACTGCGCATCGGGCAG
>NZ_PEAZ01000085.1:0-152218 GCF_002734245.1 Sphingobacterium sp. 1.A.4 | reverse complement strand
CAAATGCAGGGACAAAAAGATAGCTTTTACAAAGCTAGGTCTGTGGCACAATCAGGTTGAGAATGCGGGCATTGCTTCCTTTGAGAGCGTGGCAAGATCCATTGCAGCACATCACCAATATATACTACACTACTTCGATAACAGAAGCACCAATGCCTCGGCAGAATCTTTCAATGCAAAACTCAAAGCTTTTAGGAGTGTCTTTCGTGGCGTAAGGGACACAACATTCTTCCTGTACAGAGTGATGAAATTATATGCTTAAAAATCTTTACCCCCCAAACTTTCGGTATGATCCGTTAGTATTGAGTATTTAGACCTATGGCGGCCTGGGCTTGCAACATCTCCGCGTCATTGCGAGGTACGAAGCAATCTTTATCCATGTCATGGTGAGCGAAGTCGAACAGATCCCTCGACTAAGCTCAGGATGACCAAAAAGAAAGATTGCTTCGTTCCTCGCAATGACGATGTGTCTGCTTCCTCGTGCTTACTCGAGATGAGGGAGGAAGCAAGAATAAACAAAAAAAGTCGATGCTTACACATCGACTTAAAATTATCAAACCATCTAAATATTATATTCAATCCACTTACGGACAGGCAATCTTTTTTTGTCCATATCCCCTGCCGACAACAAATGTAGTATTTGATACCCTTTGAGTAACAACAACAGTATTAGATGAGGTAGTATTCCAAGGAACTTTATTAAACTGTAAACCCGCTTTAAGAATTAATGGGAATAACGGTCCTCCATCTGTTTTACTACCCAACATCGTTACCTCACCAGTTTTACTGATCATAATCCTTATAATTGGAGCTGTATCAGTACCTGTTAATTTCCAAATATCCGGTACAGCAACCCCATTTACCGTTTTCCCATATTCTGAACCATCTAAGAACCTGATATTCTGAGAAATGATACCTTCACCATTTGCTGTGTTATCATAAGTTTGAAATTGAATCTGTGCGGTATCCAAAGCCGAAGCACCAAATATCCTTGTATTGTTCACCCTCATATTAATGGCATTATCCAATAATTTAATATCAAAAGTGAATCCGTAATCAGATGCAGGCGCAGAAAATGATCTTGTCAACAACTCTCCATTTTTATATTCCTTCCCAGTTACTGGATCTATACAACCGGTATAGGTTGAGTTAACCTCGTATCGCCAGTTCAATGCATCATCAGCCATTTTTACCTCTTGCGTACATGTTCTAAAGTTTAAGTTCAAATTATACTTACAACCTGGTGTTATTTTGATATTCTCAATTTTAAAACCTGTTTTAGTTTCATCATTTATCGTGATTGTTCCAAAAGTTAAGGTCTTTGTGGTTGCTAATGGGTTAATCAATAATGTTGGATAACTTATTACTTCCCTTATTCCCACTGATAAATCTGGAAAAACAACAATCGCATCTGTACTTTGGTTATTTTTATAAGTAAGTGTTCCGTCTACAAAATTAAAGGTTGCACTAGCATCAACTTTACCTATCGTTGTATTTGCTAAAGCCTTAATAGTTCCTGTCATTTTCGGATCCATAGTCAACTTAGTGGTGATCATACTGTATCGATGTTTCATAATAACCCCTAAGTAGTTATCTCCCACGTTTAAAGTCCTATCTTTAATTACCTGGACCATCAAATCCTGACTAACATCTAGTAACTGTGCATTTGCAAATGTCTGAATACCATTTTTATAAGTTACATTAGGTAAATTATTTGTTTTACTATTTATGGAATAAATAACAAAGGTATAAGGAACTTTTGAATCTAAAGCGATAAAATTATTAGCTGGATTAGTTCCATAAACATAATCTTTCGTGGCTTTAAAAGTCCCATTGGAATTATAAACAACCACCCGATAATAAACACCTGGAGTTAATTTATTCCTGACTACAGTTGCTGCGCGAAGACCATTATTTGAGCTCTGAACAGTTCCTCCACCAATAGATTTTTGAATTGGTCCGTTATCCTTTTCCATCACAACATCTACGGAATAATCGTCAAATACCAAAGTAGTATCTTGTACCACTCCCGAAGGTGATGAACCAGCTCTAGAACTCGATTTCTTCTCAAAATCAATTTGGTCTTCTTCATAAGAAATACCATCAATGGAAATATTGACTAAAGAACCGTCTTTTACCACTGCAGGATTATCCTCAGATTTACTACATCCAACAACAAAAAGCATTAAGATTAAGGGTAAACTCAAGCTTAATCTCCTAAAATTATTTTTTAAATTTTTCATTTGATTATCGCTTAAGTATTACCAATCTATGTTTCTATTGTCATCTGCTTCCTGTTCCCATTCCTCATAAATTTCTCCATTATTATTATAAGGATACAATCTTGCAGATCCTACAGCAATATCAGCCTCCATGTGTATCTTCACGACGCTGACCGTTGGTGAACTATACTTTTTTTTCATTTTTGGGTAGATTTCTAATTACAGCCGAAAAATTAAGGGATGGGTAAATCCTTTACATACTTAATAAAATCAACGGTAATTAATTTTTAACTCGTTTTATTTTTCTAATAGATGTGTGGTACAATAGTTGGCTGTGTGATTGCCGCTACTATACATCACAAATGTAGAAAGGATTTATGGAGCAAGAAAATTTTGCATAGGTGTTTATACGCCTATTTAAGATTATGTAGTGTTAGTTCTACACTAAGACCAAAAATGGAAAGATATGTATGACATATTGCTATTGATAAACCTTTACCCAATCAATTTCCATGGCAACTGGGAGTTGCTTTTGGTCTACTTTCCCCACCCAATTTCCTCATAATTGCTGATCAATCAAAATGAAAAATGGCTGATCATAAGGCCATTGGGTTTTGTCGACACCTGCTTTTCGAGGATAAATGAAGGTGTCCTTACCATTCAATTGGAACACCAACCGATCAGGATACCAACTCAATCCATATACATTGAATTCCCCTGCATCCACAGGAGCAGTGCCACCGTGCGGAGGATTTTGTTTTTGCCCTAAGTTTAGTGTATAATGCGAATGCGTAGTTTGATAGATGATCTTATCAAAGTTCAAATGTTCCATGATATCGATCTCTCCGTTCATAGGGTATTTTCCATATTTATCCAGCTCCGCCAACATCCACATGGCTGGCCAGGCCCCTTGTGCGGACCCTAATTTAGCACGGATTTCGATCCGGCCATACTGAAAAGCAAATTTCCCTTTAGACCAAATACCACCAGTAATGAAAGGCCTTGGGTCCTTTAATGTATCAGGATTGTTGATACCAAGTAAATGTAAATGACCATTTTCCAAGTGGAAAACCTCATCTTCCTGACTCATATGCCTATTCCAATCCGAACTCCCAGCTGGAATCCTCGACCATTTTGTGGTATCAATCTCTTTGCCTTCAAAATCATCCTCCCAGACCAATTTCCATTTTTTATCCGAGCGATTTTCTTTTTGGAGGTAGACATAGGGCTTGTCAATCATTTTCTGGTTTACTTTACAGGCAGAAAATAAGCATAATGCAGTCCCAGCGAGGATAAAAAATCTTTTAAGAATCATGGTTTTTAGGTTGATGTTTTCCGAAACTACCTCTTTTTGACCTAATTTCAAAAGCAGTAGGTAGAAAATTATAATGCAGTATGTAGAAATCAATAGATCAGCAGTTAGAAATTAATCCTGTATCTTTAAAAAAATCAAAAATGGAAAATCTGAATAGCATAAATCCAACAAAAAAATGAAAATAAACACCTTTCATCCAGTAGATTTCAAAAGGCTCTTTATCGGAAATCCAACCGATAAATTGTGGTTTCAAATGGATATTGATCATTTTTTCATTCATTCCTTCCATTCGGAAAAGGTAGATCTTAAACTTCCCCTCCCCTTGCACAAAAAAACAGTGCATGATTTTATGTTCATTGTGAATGGAAGTTCGGCGAGATTGGCGGGTTTACATCGCTATGAACTTAAAAAAGCTGATCTACTTTTTGTACCTAGGCTTACCGCTTCCAATACCGAATTTATGACCGCGGATATCGAAGGGTATTATTGTCATTTTTCGGATGAAATGCTCCAGACCCAGCCGTTATTATTGGATTTTTTTAACCAAATGATCCTACCAACCTACCTTCATTTTCCTGAGCCCAATTTCCAAAGAGTAAATAAGCTCTTACAATCACTATGGGAAGTCAGTAGGGAAAAGAAAAACGACACAGAGCAATCAAGATTACAAGCCTTTTATTTAGCGTGTATATTGGCTGAGATCAGCCTGCTGATCAAGGAAGAAAACCAGCAAAAGCCCAGCAAAGGAAACAAATTATACAAGGACTTTTTGAGTTTAGCGAAGACCAAAATCATGCACGGTTGGACCTTAAAACAATATGCTGATGCCTTAAATATAACACCGAACCACCTCAACAAAACCATTAAAATGCTGAGCAACCGCTCAGCCAACGACTTATTGAATGAGCTAAAAATTCAAGAGGCGAAAGTCCTGTTGCTACAAACCCCTTCTACCCTTGCAGAAATAGCCTATCTACTCGGCTTTACCGACCAGGCACATTTCGGAAAATTCTTTAAAAAACACAGCAACCATACTCCTAGCCAATACCGTAAAATGATTGATATGTACTAAATAATGCGTCTTAAATAATATATTCTACATCAAATCCAGCCTAATTTTGCCGATGTAAAATATTTATTAATAAGCATGAAATCAGTTCATATCCATTTATTGTTATTCGTTGTTCTTTTAGGGATCAACAAGAGTTTTGCACAAGGACCTCCAGCAGCTCAAGGCGGAGCACCTGTTATGAATCCACCTGTATCGGTAGAAATGATGGCAGGAAGCCGTGGTCTATCCTACCAAATGATCGTCAACAAAAAGTTCCAGAGTGTACCACGTTTGGGATTCTTTTCCGTTAGTAATTTTCAGACCGATTGGAAATCTTCAGCCATGCGTGATTACATGATGCAAGGTAATCTTACCTTAAGTTTGGTTAAAGGACTGGATATTTCATCTGGATTTATCTGGACCCCTTATACCGGAATCCGTCCTTCAGCAGGTATCATGTACACTTTTGCGAATAGAGATTGGTTGATCGTTGCCAATCCTCGGACCGATTTGACCAAAAACGCCAACATGGAAGTTTTGGCCTTGGCCGAATTCAAACCGATGATCAATGAGAAATTAAAGTTCTACAGCAGATTGCAGGGCCTATACACGCAGGATACCGGAATTGGCGAGCACGGTAGAAGTTACATCATGGCCAGAGCCGGAATCACGATCAAGGATGTAACCTTTGGTGCTGGTGCTAATTTTGATTTCTATGGTCCACAAAAAATCAAAGACCATAACATTGGTGGATTTGTAAACATCAATCTGTTCTAATCCAGCTCAAATGACAACTATTTATTCAAGGTAAAATAAACATTTTATCTAGGTAAAATAAACATTTATACTAAGTAATAAGACCCATCTAACAATTCATGTAGGTGTAAATGGCAATCCTTTCTGGGTTGCCTTTTTCTTTCTAATCTATAAAAACATACCTTTAAACACTTATAATATCATTATATTTAGCGAAACGAAGAACCATTTTAACATTATCCATGGAAGAATTAAAAGCATTACCAAACCTATCAGCCGAAGAAGTTCGCGTATTGGGATCACTGTTAGAGAAATCCAAAACGACTCCAGAATACTATCCAATGACATTGAATGCACTGCAGACCGCCTGTAACCAAAAAACATCCCGCAAACCTGTGGTCAATTATGATGAAAGCACCATCATCAACACCTTGGATAGTCTGCGAAAAAAAGGATTGATTTCAACGGTTGTTGGTGGAGGTAGTCGCGTGACGAAGTATAAACATAACCTGGCAATACAATTCCCCTTATTACCCCAAGAGTTAGCCGCCTTATGCTTACTATTCCTAAGAGGGCCTTTAACAGGAGGTGAAATCAACAGCAATTCGGGGAGATTGTACGAGTTTGAATCCTTAGAGGAAGTACAGGAACTGCTCCAAAAATTAAGCACAGATGAACCTGCCTATGTACAGCAGCTATCAAAGAAGCCAGGACAGAAAGAGGCCCGGTTTGTTCATTTGTTTTCGCCATTTGATGAGGAAGCATATGAAGAAAGCTCCGCTTCGGAAACCGAAGCCAGTACAGGAAAATATGCTCAATTAGAAGAACGTGTCCAACAATTGGAACAACAATTGGCTACCCTGCAAGCTTCCTTTGATAAGCTTATGGAAGAATTAAGCTAATAAAAACAAATCCATTATTTGCTCATGAAAAAAATCAGTTTTTACCTTTTCTTCTGCCTGCTACCCTACCTAAGCTGGTCACAAGAATTTACCGATCTGGCAACACAAATCCAATCAAGTTTTAGAGGGTTGGACAGCTATAAAAACCAAGCTATCTGGGTAAGTGGCAGCAACGGACAAGTTGGAAGGTACTTGTTATCCAGTAAAACCTGGCAATGGACCCAGGTAAAAGGCTATGAGAAATTCGATTTCCGTGATATTGTAGCGTTCAGTGCCAAAGAAGCGGTAGTGGTTAGTGCTGGAAGTCCTGCGGTCATCCTCCGGACAACGGATGCTGGTAAAAACTGGAAAGAAGTTTACCGTAATGAAGATCCTGCCATCTTCTTGGATGACATGGAATTCACGGGTAAGCATGGATATATATTGGGCGATCCCATTGGAGGGCAATTCCAATTATTGGAAAGCAAGAATAAAGGCAAGACCTGGAAGGATGTTACGGATGAAATACCATTGATTGCCGAAGAAGGCGAAGCAGCATTCGCGGCAAGTGGTTCATCCATGCAGATGTTGAACGATTGGTTATATATCGGTACCGGAGGAAAGGTTGCCAGTTTGATGAAACGCAATCTCAAACAGAATCGATTGGATGTACAGGATGCACCGATCTGGTCTGGGGAAAGTGGAACCGGAATATTTTCCATTGCCTTTCTCAACCAACGGGTTGGTGTGGTAGTCGGCGGAAATTATATGGACGATAAGAACAACAGCAATAACATCCTTTTGACCAAAAACGGAGGATTATCCTGGGAAAAACCCATTACACCTGTTTTCGGTTATCGATCTTGCGTGAAATATATTGATGAAAACACGTTAATAGCAACCGGTACTTCCGGGACGGACCTATCCCTAGATGGCGGAATGAACTGGAAGAAGATTTCTGACGCCAGTTTCAATGTCATTGAAGTAAGTAAGGATGGTCAGATTTATTTGGCAGGCAGTAATGGAAACGTCGTGAAAGTAGATCTTATTCCTTGATCAGCTCGATATTGGGATGTTCAGAAATGATTTCTTCAATGATTTCAAAATAGGTTTGGCCATTACCATTTTTTAGATCATCAATTTTCTGTTGGATGGCCGCGGAATCAAAAGATTCAGGATCCTCCAATTTCTTTTTATAGAACTCAAGGGTAAAATCATAGCCAAGGTCTTTTTTGTTCGATTCGAAGTTCTTCCAGATCAAAAGCACTTCTTCCTTTTCCTTGATTGCTCCAAACCCACCATACAGCAGGTCATCAAAAGCATCCAAGCTTTCTGCCAATAGCCAGCTCTCATTCTCCATGAATTTTCTATTGATTTCTGCGTAAAAACTGGTTTTATCGTGGATCAAGGCTCCTTCTATGACAATTTCCTTCTTCATTCCTATCATTTTCCCCAAAAATAAGGATAATATTTAATGATCAGCAGCAATCAGTTTACGGATCAACACGATCTGTCCCAAATGGTAATAGCCATGTTCTATAACGCCTTCTATGTTACGCCAATAGTTTCCAAACCTTTCTTCAAAGAATGTTTCTTCTAATTTACTTTCGTCAAAGCGCTCAATGGTTTGGGCAAATTTCTCCGCATTATCCAAAAATACATGGACTAATATCTGCCATTCTCGGTCCTCAACGATCTCCGGAACATCGAAACTAAACTTATCTTGAATCGTAAATTGCCCATCTTCCAATCCTTCCAAAATTCCCTGCAGGTAATAATTGATGTGATATACGATGGCAGCAATGGTGTTTAAATCAGCAATCTGGGTACTTGCTATTTGCCAATTGATCTGCTGTAATTGATCCTGATAATTTGTATTTGCAATCCAAGTTCCTGAAAGATATACTTCCCGAAACCTGGAAGCCATAAATTCGCATCTTTCCATGGTTTCTTTTTTAAAGGATTTTTTATGCTCTCTTTCTAAATGCTATCCAAACTATATCTAACTCCTATCCCTACTGTATTTTGTCTGAGCGATGTATCCGATTTCGACCTTCGCTTCTACACATTTGAATTTAAGGAGCTTATCCAGGCTTCCAAATAAAGAAGTCCCGCCACCAAGCAGGTAAGGAATGGTGGTGATGATCATATCATCAATCAGATCTTCTTTAAGAAATTGTTGGATCACGACCCCTCCATCTATATATAAACGAAGGTATCCTTGATCATGTACAGTTTTCAAAACATCCTGAATCTCCCCTTTAAGCAAATTCACTTTTCCTTGATAGGCAGGAGGAATACTTTCCATGCTATTGCTCAAGACAAATACAGGCTTAGGATAAGGCCAATCCCCACCGAATCCACAAACTACCTCAAAGGTGTTTCTACCCATGAGTATGGCGTCGATTTCGGCTATGAAATCCTGGTAGCCCATATCCTGTTGTTCCGGATTTGGGATGGACAATAACCAATCAATCTTATCGTGGCGATCTGCAATATACCCATCCAAGCTGGTCGCAATAAATACCGAATTCCTTTTATCCATAAATGTTGTTATTCTTCTCCGTTAATTGTTGTTCTCCGTTGATTGTAGTTCTCCGTTGATTGTAGTTCTTGTCATCCATTGAATGTAATGATTGAACCTCTGAACTGCTTATTTGTTCTCTCCAAAGGTCAACAAATTCATATCAGGGTCTAGGATAGAAAATTCTTTCATCCCCCAGGGTTTTAATGATAAAGGTCCATTTGGATGAATGGGAACACCATTAGCCTTAAACTCTTCGTATAGCTTTTCTATTTCGTTGGTCCGAATATAGATCATCCCATAATTATCTGTTATGGAAAGATCTTGGAATTCAAAAAAATGGACCTCAATATTATCCCTATAAAGCATTAGGTAATCTGGATACTCATCTCCAAACTGTTGGAATTTAAGTTTATCTAGATAGAAATCTTTGGTAATTTTCAGATTTCTTGATGGAAGCTTGGGGTGAACGGTTGATAACATAACTAAATGAATTGAATTACTGATTTAGAGACCAAATTAATGCTTTCTCCTTGGTGGCACGGAATATGGTTTGATGTTGTTGTTGAGGTTCATCTGAATATTTCCAATTCAACGTAGCGGGCGAATTGTTCTTCAGGCTATCTGCAAGTTGTTTCGTGTATTGGTTAATATCTTCGGCATCAGAACCTGCAAACCAAAGGATTTTTTTATTTGCTGGCATTTTTTTAAGATGTTCTCCAGCTGTCCTCACCAAATAGTGGTCGTTCCACCATATGGAAGGATCAAAAGCGATATAATAATCAAATAATTGCGGTTCTAAGAAGAAGGATTCCATCACGAAATAACCGGATAAGGACTCCCCTAATATTCCTTTTATCAAATTGGTTCTATAATGTTTATTGATCTCAGGGATCAGTTCATCCTTGATAAAGGCACGGAACTTTTCAGATCCACCTATTACCGGAGCAACTTTCTTGTCTTCCTCTACATTTGTGATACCGGTAAGATCCCGCCTTCTCTGGGTGTTTTCTATCCCTACCAAAATAAATGCAGGAATCTGTTTGGTTTTGATCAAGGTATCAAACGTATGGGCGATATGCGGAAAATCCTCCATCAATCCCCCATCAGCCATATACATTACTGGAAGTGAATCCGTTATTTCATCATAATTCTCAGGTTTCCAGATATTGATTCTTCTCGATTCGTTCAATATTTTTGATTCGATCCGAAGGGAGTCATGGGAAGGAATCGGATCAGCATTTTGCTTATTGGATTTACAGGCCGAAGTCCAGAGTAATAGGAATAATAAGAGGTAGTTCAATGATTTTATCATGTAATTTTCAGCTATATTTATAATTGATTATAAATATAGCTGAAAATTAATTGCCATTTCTTAATTAAGAAGTTTTACTTTCGTTCATTTCTTTGGTGGTATTATTTAACCGAATCTCTACACTATTATTTGGAGCTTGTAGCATAGGACATCCTTTGGCTAAACTTGTAAAAAGAATTACCAACATCTGCGAGTTTACCTTTTTCAGAAAGATCATTGATCCATTTCATCCAACTGTCCATGTAGAATTTCATTTGTTCTTCCGAAGGTTGATTACCTGCAGTTTGATTGGTTCTAAAAATTAGTGTGAATTTTTTCATTTTAATGAAGGCAACTCAATTTGAAGTTTTATTTTGGCTTTCAAAGCAGTAAAAACCCGTAATAAAGTATCCAAAGTTACATTAGTAACATTGTTTTCAAGTCTAGAAATTTGGGCTTTCTGTACTCCAATCATTTTTCCCAATTCTTCCTGAGTCAATTTTCTTTCTTTTCGAATTTGTTTAATAGCAGTTCCAATTAAGTCCAATTGAAGTTCATATTCAAATAAATCTCTTTCAATAGATCCTACCTTTCCAATAAGTTCATCCTGCACTTCATTTAAAGTATGTGTTTTCATAAGAAAATTTTTGACTATTTTATCCTTTCAAAATTTATGTTAATTTTTCCTTAAAGTACCTTAACATTAATTTTTTAGCCTTTTGAATTTGACCACTTGGGACCTTTCCTTGTTTCTTAATAAAACCGTGTGTAGCAACAACCAATGTTCTTTGAGTGGAAGTTTTGTCCCAAAAGGTTAACAATCTATATTGAGCACCGTGGTATAAAGTCCTAAGTTCAAAATATCATTATTTAATTTTTTGAATAATTCTGGATCATTTTCTAACTGAAGCTTACGGATATTGAAAAGTATTTTTTCATAATGTTTTCGCTCCAGTCCTTTTAAAAACTCGAAAGCTTCATCTAAAAATATAATTTCGAAACGATTATTCATTTGCTCAAACAAAATTATAAAAAGTTTCTTTAAAACGAAACATATATCGTATTTTTAATTCATTATTAGACACTTATTATAAGGATATATTAGATGGAAGAAATCCAATAATATAAGGATAATGCTCCATCAATAAAGAAATAACCGCCTAAAGCAATTAATACTATCCCTAATGGTTTATTAATCTTTCTGTTTTTCTCATTTATAAGAAAAACGCCAAAGGCTAAAATGAAAGGTGAAATAAAGAAAGTAATGAATTCCATTAATTGGATTCAAAATTTGATTAATAATAATTCTAATTATAAATATAACCCGTAATCTGATTTAAATGATGTGCCAAATGGGAATTATAATCAGCAGCTAGAAACGCTAAAGTTTGGTCATTTGCTCTCCTTTGAAAATCTTCATCAGTGAGATTTGTCCAAAGATGTACTAATTGTTTATTTAATGCATTCCATAGGTCGATCATCTGTTGTGTTTCAGCTACTTGGTAATGATTGTATTTACACCACTTATCTTGATCATAAAATATAATAGGATTAACCTCAAATTGTGCCAAAAGAAAACGTCTATGATTGTTTGTTGCACTATCGATTAGATGGCCTAAAATTTCTTTTTTACTCCATTTTTCTGGTGATTCTTTATGTGTGTAAGTTTGCTCATCGATCAATTTCAAATGAGAGGTTGCTAAATCAATAATTTGGGATAATTCTTGGATAGTTGTTGGAATCATGATAAAATGGTTTTATTAAAAGTAATTTATTATTGTATACTTAACAAGAGAAATTATTTCTCTAATTCATTTACGATCACCTTTGCAATTTCCTTGGAACTGAAAGGGTTTTGACCAGTGATCAGATTACCATCTACCACGACATTGGAAGTCATAGGTATAAAAGCCTTTTCAAACTTCACTCCTCTTTCTTTAATAGCAGCTTCAAGATTAAAAGGAACTTCTTTTTTCCTCCCAGCGATACTTTCTTCAAACCAATCAAATCCTGTTAAGCTCTTTCCAGAAATTAAATAGGTACCATTTGATAATTTAACGTTTAATAACCCACCAACGCCGTGGCATATCGCTGCTACCATTTCACCTTTCTCATATTGTTTTCTGATGATAGATTGCAAAACATCATTATCTGGAAAATCATACATGGTTGCATGCCCTCCGGCTAAATAAACACAGTCGAAAAAATCATTTTCTACTTCAGTAAGGCTTTTGGATTGATGGAGTTCTTCCAAAAAACCGGGTGAAGAATAATATTCTTTCGTGATTTTATCCATTACAAAAGGTTTTAGACTTTCCGGATCAATGGGTACTTTTCCACCTTTAGGACTTGCAATAGTAACGCCCCACCCTTTTTGTTTTGCAGCATGATAGATGTGTGTCAGTTCGCTTAACCATAAACCTGTTGCTAATCCGCTTTCATAATGAGCTACATTTGTAACCACCAATAATAATTTCTTCATATTAAGAGTTAGATTTAATAAGAAAACTTAATATTTAGAAATATGTTTTGGTTCTTATTCGTCCATTAAAGACCAAGCCGGTTTAAATATTCATTTCCCAATGGGGAAATCTCATAACCTACAGGTTGACTAATGGTCAATCCTAAATTTTTCAGTTTCCGGATATTAAGCTTGAGCCATTCCTTTTCAAAACCAGTCAATTTTGCTATACCTATGGCGTGTAAATTGGGGTTGTCTTTTATGGCTAAAAGAATCTTGTTAGTCCAATTTCCTTGTTTACTAAAACGATCTAATTTATCCACTTTATTCTTCAGCTCATTGAATTGATCTTCGGATAGTTCTGTTTGTTCCCTTAATTTAATTCTGGGATCTGCTGAATGATAACTGACGGTTATTTTATAAATATTTCCTCTGTTGTTAGGACCAAATGATTTTAATAACTGGAGCGTATCATGATAACCCGCCATTATAGCATCTTGATCGGTTATATCAATTTCGTTGACAACTTGAATATCGCTGATTTTGATTAAACCTACTGACGTATGCACAAGGCTTCCAATTTTAACGGAAGCCTTATGCCACTTACGAAATGCCAATGTGATTTCTCCTGATTTAATACTTTTCAGGTGTATCTCTTTAAATAGCATATTAATTTTTTTATAAGATTAAGCTTCTAATGCAAACAAAGCGATCTTATTCCCTTCATTATCCAATACATGTGCAATGAAACCTGATTTTATCTGCTTGGAGTCCATCACTATTTTACCATGGTTTTCTTTTACTCTTTCAAGTGTCGGACCTAATTTTTCACCCGCATTAAAATACAAAATAACTGTTTGATTAGGCTCAGCATTTTGATTTTCTACCAATGCGCCAGAAACATTACCTCCATCAAATGGAAAAGTTAGCGATTTAAATCCATCAAATTCCATGGGGGTTAATGAAATTTCTAATACATTTTCATAAAATTTTTTGGCTCCGTTAAGGTCATTCACAGGCAATTCAAACCAATTAATTACGTTGTTCATCTTTTTTATTTTTAGTGATACAACAAAAATATGGGGATTGATGACCTTAAAATTGGATAAAACCGACAGGCACTAAACTATCCATTCTGGATAATTTTCTACCTGTTCTATGGTCTGATGAAGGTATTGTTTTGGATTCATTCCTGTAAAAGCCTTAAACTCCCTTATAAAATGAGATTGATCAAAATAATCATTTTGATAGGCAACATCTGTTAATGTTTTGAAATTGTTTTTACGGAAAGCTTCTAGACCCGACTGAAAACGAACAATTCTTGAATAGGCCTTAGGAGATAGTCCTACATATTGCTTTATCAATCTTTCTAAAGATCTTTCGGAAATTTTCATTTCAGATTGAATGTCTTTTAACGCTTTGCCTTGCTGCAAAAGAATAGTAGCAAAATCTGCCCTATTAAGACTTTGTTCTACCTGTTGGATTCGTTTTTGAAAAAAAAGGGAAATAATTTCAATTTTCTCTGTAATTGAGGAAGCGTGTATAATTTGTTCAAGTATGGGTTCTTTCGTAAGACAGCCTAGTGCAATATGCTGATTAGTCAGTTCCAAAGCATCTATTTTAAAAATGGCTTTAAGTGCAGTTGGTTGTAGATATGCACCAAAAATTCTAAAATTTCCTACTGCTTGTTGTTCACCTGGACAGGTTGTTTGCCCATATAGAAACATCTGCGGCAAAAGTTTGTATTCTTTGTTAAGAAATAGATCAGGCTCTTCTTGAACTATTAATCCTGAGAGACCATCAGGGATTATTTTAAACGTTTTATCGGCAGTACCTTCTAAAACCCAAAAATATCGGATATAGTTCTGCAATGGCTTAATCGGAAGGATTTTTTGATAAAACATTATAATTTTTAGAACTCGTCATTATTAATTATAAATATAATCCAAATCTCTGAGATGCCCAGTAAATAAATAGGTGGCCAACTCCAACTACCATTTTTTCTCCAGTCACTACATACTTAATTTCAACCTTAACAATGGATAATTTCTACCTTGATCATCCTGATCAGTTCTTTCAAATATTTCAAATCCAAAATTTTGATAAAATTTCAGTGCCTTTGTGTTTTGTTCATTTACATCTACTTTATCGGCTTTTAATTCATTGACTGCGAAATTCAATAATTTCTGGCCATGCCCTTGACCAAAATATTCAGGAGCTAAAAAGAGCATTTCAACTTTTTTATCTGCTACGCCGATAAAACCCAATACAACCCTTCCATCAACTAAACAAAAAACCTGTATATCCTTGAAATTAATAGTGTAAACAAGCTCCTTAATTTCTTCAAAATCAGTTGGGGTTAGGAAATCGTGTGTCGCAAGAACGGATTTCTCCCAAACTTCCAAAACTTGTGGTCGATAGATTTCAGAATATTCAGTAATTTCAAAACTTGGTGTATGCATAAGGCTAATATACTGATAAAACTTAACGTTAATTATCCATTTTCTACAAGTGGTTTCGCTGCTATGCCTTCAAAATATGTTTGTTTTAGGGTTAGAATCGTGCTTTAAGCAAGGTTAAAGCGAGGTTATAGTAAGGGAAAAGTATGTAAAGCATACATTTTACATACTTTTAGTATACTTTCAGTATGTTTTTACTTCGAAGGTAACCTTTAATAAAGAAGTCTTAAATTTAACTAAATTAAGAGAGAAAAAGGATTATCACAATTGCAAAAACAATTCCCGAGAACGGGAAGAGTCGCAATTAAATCTCATAGTTTGGGAAGTAGCCAAAATGAAACAATTTGAACTTTCTAACAATAAGATTTGGCCTTTTTAACAAATTAAAATTATCTTTCCTTATGGAAATTTGTCTTTATCAAAATTTCAAAAAATGGAAAATAAGGAAACGGTATTGGTTACAGGAGGATCTGGGTTTATTGCGACCCATTGTATCATTGTTTTATTGAAAAACGGTTATAAAGTAAAGGCAAGCTTACGTTCTTTAAAGAAATCGGAATTGGTAAAGGAAATGCTCACAAAAGGTGGCATTAATTCTTTTGAAAATTTATCTTTTGTGGAAGCAGAACTTTCCAATGAAAAAAGTTGGGAAACAGCTGCAGAAGGTTGCCAATATGTTATTCATACGGCTTCTCCAACACCAAATACAGATGCAAAATCAGAAGATGATTTTGTAACTCCTGCTGTAAATGGCGTACTGTTCGTGCTTCGTGCTGCTAAAAAAGCAGGTGTAAAGCGGGTTGTACTTACATCTGCCTTTGGAGCTGTAGGTTTTGGCACCAATAAAACGACTCCATATACGGAAGAAGATTGGACGGTTATCAATGGTACTGTTGCACCATATCAACGGTCTAAAACAATTTCAGAAAAAGCAGCTTGGGAATTTATTAAAAAAGAAGGCGAAGGAATGGAGCTTTCGGTTATCAATCCAATTGGCGTATTGGGACCAATTTTATCCCACGACTATTCTCATTCCATTCAAACCATAAAAAACATGTTAAATGGCGGTATGAAAAGTTGTCCAAAAGCAGCTTTTGGTTATGTTGATGTTCGTGATGTTGCCGACTTGCATTTCTTGGCAATGACAAAATCGGAAGCCAATGGTCAACGTTTTATTGCTGTAGAAGGCAAAGCATTATCTTTCTTAGAAACAGCAAATATTCTAAAAAAGAATTTTGGAGAAAAAGCGCGTAACGTACCATCAAAAGAAGTTTCAAATTGGGTCATAAAATTAGTGGCACTGTTTAATCCAAAAGCAAAATTAATTATACCTTATTTGGGATTGGTGAAGGAGGCTAGCAACGAAAAAGCCAAAACCCTGTTAGGATGGAAACCTAGAAAAGTAGAAGAGGCCGTTGTTGCGACTGCACAAAGTTTAATTGATTTTAAAGAGGTAAATGTATGAAAGTGATCATCACTGGCGCCACGGGAATGGTTGGCGAAGGCGTTTTATTCGAGTGTCTGGAAAATGCAGCAGTATCGGAAGTATTAATAATTGGCAGAAGAAATTACGAAATGAAACATCCGAAACTAAAGAAACTTATTTTGAAGGATTTCTCTGAAATCAATGATCATTCCGAAGTATTGATACAATATGACGCTTGCTTCTTTTGTGCAGGCGTAAGCTCTGTAGGAGAAAGCGAGGAAAGTTTTACCAAAAAGACATACGATTTTGTAGTTCCGTTTGCCACTTCGCTTGCTGCTATCCATCCCGCGATGACATTTATTTATGTTTCGGGCAATCGAACCGACAGCACTGAAAAAGGAAAAGTAATGTGGGCAAGAGTAAAAGGGCGCACCGAAAATGCGTTGATGAAATTGCCTTTTAAAGGCCAGTACAATTTTCGCCCAGCAATAATGACCGGCACGAAAGGACAAAAAAATGTAAAAACCTTTTATAAAATAATGGGACCGCTAATTGCTCCTTTCATTTCCGCAAAAACGTTGAAGCTTTCGGAGGTTGGAAAAGCCATGATCAATGCAGTGGCAAAAGGATATCATACGCAGATTTTGGAAACAGAGGATATTTTGAAATTGTCGAAATGAAAATAACGGAAATAAAATCCTGCATTATTGGTCCGGTGATTTCAGCCGAGCAATTTATTGCTGAGCATTTCTTTTTGTTTTTGGGAAAGGGCAGAATGAATGCTTATGATGGAAATAAACATTATGTTCTGAAACCCGGAGAAAGTTTTCTTGTTCGCAAGAATCGGTTAGCCAGATATAATAAAGTAAAGGATAATGACGAATTTGAAAAAGTAATTATCTTTTTTGATGAAGCTTTTTTAAAGAGTTTCCAGAAAAAGCATTCTATTGTATTTAAAAATTTCACTTCCAAGGATGCTATTATCAAATTGAATAAAGATGATTTGATCAATAGCTTTTTATTTTCATTAGAGCCTTATTACAATCATTCAGGAAATATCAGTCCTACATTTTCGGATATCAAAAGAGAAGAATTGTTGCTTATTTTGCTTCAACTGCATCCAGAATTGTCTGATATTTTGTTTGATTTTGGAGTTCCTGGACGAATAGATTTGGAGAAATTTATGCAGCAAAATTATAAGTTTAAAGTGAGTATGGAACGATTCTCCTTTCTGACAGGTCGTAGTTTATCGGCATTTAAGCGGGATTTTAAGTCCATTTTTAATGAAACGCCTAATCGTTGGTTGGTAAAAAGAAGGTTGCAAGAAGCTCGCTTTCTGATAGAAGAAAAACAACAAAAACCGGCAGATTTTTATCTTGATTTAGGATTTGAAGATTTGTCGCATTTTTATTTTGCATTTAAAAAGGAATTTGGAAGGACACCTGTTGAAATGCGGGGTAAAGGTTAGACTGCAGTAAATGCGGTTGTATTCTCTTTCCTAACTTGTTTCATAATTCGCTAATCCATTCATTTATATAAGACATTGAATCAACCAAATTTATATAATATTGGCATAAATCTATTATATCAAACTTATATTTATCAACTCATCCATTTCACATTCTCTATTTCTACGGACGGCTTACCTATGCATCTTTAGCTCATATAATGTATACTTTTCCAATACACCCCGGAAAATAAATTCTTCTTCATTTTGCTGAGCTGGTGGAAATTCAAAATCTAATTATTATTGAAAAGAAATTAGAGAAAATTAATCCTAGAAGAATGTTTCAACAAGGATGATGATCAGGCTTTATGCGTATTTACTGCATCAACAATATCCTCCTTGATAAATTCCCAATATTTCCCTCTTAAACAGATTGGATCGAAATCATCATCGGCAAGCTCAAAATTAATAAGGTTGTCCAATATTAGTTCTTGATCGTGTGTGTAAGGATATCGATCCTGATGCAGAGAAAGCATAGTAGAAATTTTATATTGGGATAGCAATTCATGCAAATCCCAGAAATCCTTCTTGCGACCTATCCTCTGTACAACATCAATTTTCATGGCAATGATTTCTTCGGTCGTAGCCATTCTGATTGTATCCACGATCAATGGAGGTTGTATAAAAGTATCTGTATAAAAAACATCTAATTTTACCACATTATTGTTATCTGTGCCTATACTATAAGATTTACCCATTGCCGGATCTATACTTGAAAAATGATAGTAGTAAGGAAATGTTTTCTCTATGAATTCATCTATAGCTTTAAAATCAATAGAACCATACGAGGCATCACTAAACAAATCTATATCTACAGACAATCGATGCCCTAATTGAAGACTTAATGCTGTACCACCTACCAAACGAAAGGATTCAAATACAGAGGATTCCATTAAAGTAATCAATGTATTTTTTAAAAGATCATTGACGGTGGTATAGTACATCATGATTAGTCTGTAGTTTTATTTAATCGGTATATAGTATATGGATCTCTGATATTGGACTCCTGTAAAGCTTGGTTTACTTTTTCAGTACCATAAAAGCGAATAATCTCCCTTTTGTCATTTTCGTTTCCACGCTCAAAAACGCGTTGAATAACAGCTCTGTACTGTCGTTCCCAATCTATGTGTTGAATGTCGGTATCCCAAAACAATTCTTTACTAAGGATATGCAGATCAGGAGTATTTTTGATTTCTTTTTCTTTGATTTTTTGGATATCATAATAGGCTTGCAATATCACTAAAGTACCTTCTTCCAATCCAAGTTCTCTTTCAATCTTCAATGCTAATGCAGTGCTAATTCCTCTTTTACCTTTAGTAATAGCGTTAAACGTTTGGGGATGTTCCTCTAAAGACATAGCAAAAGGACGTTGTTTGATAGAACGTTTTTTTAATTCTCTATCAAGTACAATCCCTGGATGGATCCCTTTGTACTTCTCAAATTGCCTATTCATAATACAAATATAAACATTTTTGCTTACATAAAATTGGCAAAAGAAAACAATTCAAGAATATTAATTTTTTTATGGAAAGGCTATAAATAAACAAAGCCCAACTATCGTCGGGCTTTTTTTCTTCAGCGGAGAGGGAGGGATTCGAACCCTCGATACAGTCATCCCGTATACAGACTTTCCATTTCAATGCTCAGTTTAAGTAAAGAAATCTAGATTTAAATATATGTAGATAGGCTTTTTTAGAGTGCGCAGTTAGTAGTTTATTGTTGTTGTGGACCCATTATGAGTGCGCAATTATTAATGAATTATTTAACAAAATGGCGAGAAATGGCGAACTACACTATTCCCAAGATTAACTTTGGTAAGAATTGCAGAACCAAAGCAGAACAAGCAAAAACCAAATGGGTGATTGAATTCACAATTGGTGACCAACGAAAACGAGTAAGTAACGGTCTTAACAGGTTACTGGATTATGACAAGAAATTATCCGAGTTTAACAAACTAAGGGATTCAATTGAAGATGAACTTATAAAAGGAACATATAACCTACCTAAACAAAAGCCTGTAATTATTCCTACAGTTAAAATTGCTGTTAAGGAGTTTATTCAATGGCATAAAACCTTATATAAGCTAAAGTAAGACGTTTTAAGATACTTTGCTTTTTTTTGAACACTAATACGGTTTTTTATAGATAATTGATTACAGGTGTGTTTCTGAAGTTCAAATTCTTTGTATGTTATATAAGTGAGATAAAATTAATTTAAAAAGCTTAGTTTTATATAAATTAAAAATCCAACCCAATATAATAATGAAAAAGAATAATTTGAAAGGCTTCGGTCTAGTATATATAATTTTATCAATTGTAATTATATATAATATAATTTATTTCTTATTAATTCTTAGTAAAGCAAATGAATCTGATAAAACATTATACGATACTGTAGGAAATTTTTTAACATTATTTATTAATACTCTTACAATATATTTTGTGTACAAAACATATGCATCCAACAAAGAGGATGTTCAATTTAATCGAACTATAGATTTGTTTTATAAGCAGTTGACCTATTCAGAAAAAAGAATTTTAAATGATGTAGCATTACAATCACAAATGGAGAAATTTTTCAAAAGGGTACAAAACTCAAATGTTTCATTTGAAGTGGAGAATGACTTTTTAGGTAATGATGAATTGGAAAGATATAGTAAAGTCTTAAAATATATTTCTGAGGACTTATACATCTATACCTTAATCTTAGAAAGAACCAATTTAACTTTGGACAATAAAAAATTCATAGTAAACCTTACAATAGGAAATATTTATCCCAATCTATTAATAAGACTTTCTGAATTCCAAAACCTATATAAAAATTTCAAAAACAGCATTAATTATATTGAAGCCAGTGAAAGACAGTCAACAACCCTAACCCATAATGATGAATTAATAGTTATTTGTAATGACATTGACTTTTATTTAACAATTATTACTGGTTCGGTCTTTTTGGAAATAGAAGATGGATTGAATTTAGGAGAATAAATAGGATATCTTTTTCATTAATAATACAATATAGAATGACTAAGAAAAAAACACCTAACATTGAGTTTGGTTATCTTATACCTGCAATTATCGCTATATGCCTAATAGCAGTAGCAATATCAATTATTATAATTTACACGGATAGCGAAAAGAATTCAAACATCATTCAGAATGCAATAAGCCTATCAACATTAATTTTAACAGGGATAACATTAGTCTTTTTGTACCTCACATTGAATCAACAGCAGGAACAAATTGACAGCAATAAAAGTGATGTAGAATTCAACAGGGTTTTGGATTTGATTTATAAGAATGTAGAATATACGAAGAAAGACTTTGATATTTTATCGGAGGCAACTTTATATGTTGATTCTAGTATTCAAAGCCGTTGGACAATAGAAAATTATCTTCAGAAATTTTTTGACCTTAATGAAGACAAGTTTAAGCACGATAAACTTGGAGATTTGTTTAATAAGAGACATAAGATGGTTGATTACTATATAAAATATAAAGGAAGGCTTGGAGTTTATGTATCTAGGTTTAGTACCATAGTTGGTATCTATCAAAAATTAATCATTGAAAATGATTCCCTTAAAGGTGAATCAAAAGAAATTTTATATTTCTTAATAAATGGTTTGTTTTATAGGGATGCGGTTTATGTTATTGTAAGGTATCATACATTCCTTAAAACTAACTTAGAAATTATAAAAGGGGATTTGATGGATTATTATAAAAACGATGTTGAAGCTGTAAAAACTACGTTAGATTCAGTTAATAATTTATCAAAGAGAATGAGTGAACTGGAAGGGTTTTTTAAACACAAATAAATTGAATAATATTCGGTTCTATATTTTTATATATTTTATAAAATAGGTGGGTATTAGATGTTGAAGCAAGATATATGCTGTTTTGGGTTGTATATGTAATGAAGAAACATTAAGTTTGCAATTGTTAATCATTTGATTGATAATGTTTTATATATTGTAGGTGATTTGAGGTAGTAAATCCGCCTGTCTATTCCCCAAGCATCCGAACCCATATCCAACCGCAACAAAATATATCTTGAAAACATTACCCTGTGCGCTGTATAAAGCAGTATCAACTTCATCCAAAACATTTTATAAAATATAATAATCCTCAATCAGTGCGCTGTTTTGGGTATATACTTTTTAAATTTAAAATGTGTGGCGAGGCGTGGCGAGATTTATGTGAATTCACAAATAATTTTTATTAAATATTTAACAATAATGTGCGCTGTAATGGTATGAATTTTGTATCTTTATATACGTTTAAAGCACAAAGAAAAGGGATTTAAGTGTTTTATTACCTAAATCCCTGATGCGGTTCTTACAACATATAAATTGCTAGTTGCGGAGAGGGAGGGATTCGAACCCTCGATACAGTCATCCCGTATACAGACTTTCCAGGTCTGCTCATTCGACCACTCTGACACCTCTCCGTGTCAATCGTGGCGCAAATATATAAATTTATCCCATTAAAAACATATTAATCCAAAATAATTCGTTTTTCGTTTTGCTTTCCCTAAATTAGGGCTGAGCGAATATGAAGCGAATCCTATCAATCGACGGCGGTGGAATTCGGGGAATCATCCCCGGCATGGTATTGGTTTCCCTAGAGCAAAAGCTTAAGAAACAAAGCAATAACCCAGATGCCCACCTTTCTGAATATTTTGATTTCTTTGCAGGCACCAGCACCGGTGGAATCTTGGTCAGTATTCTTCTCTGCACCCATCCCAATGATCCTACAAAACCTCGGTTCTCTGCTCAAGAGGCATTGGACATTTACCTGGAACATGGCACAGAAATATTTACAACCAGCAGTTGGCGCAGATTCTTGAACCAATTTGGACTACTAACGGAACTTTACGATGAGCATGTGCTTGAAAAAGTATTGGAAAGCTATTTCGGAGATATGAAGCTAAGTCAGCTCATAAAACCCTGTATCATCACCGCCTATAACATCGAATTGCGGAAAAACCATATCTTCCGGCAACAGAAAGCGATTTCCCATGGCGAATCCCGCAACTTCTTTTTGAAGGATGTTTGTCGAGCTACTTCCGCAGCGCCCACCTATTTTTCGGTGGCAGAGATCTATTCCTTGGCAGGCACGCGATATCCCTTGGTGGATGGTGGCGTATTTGCACATAGCCCCGCCATTTCGGCTCTTCTAGAGGTGCTCAAAACCTTTAAGACCTTCAAGATAGACGATGTACATATCCTCTCCCTCGGAACAGGGATTGCCAAGAATGCCTATAACTACGAAGATTTCAAAAAGAAAAAGGCCATTTCGATCGGGCCGGCTTTGGTGGATATCATGACTTCCAGTTCTTCGGAAAGCAACGATTATTTCCTACATCAACTGTTCCGATCTGTACAGCAGAGTTCCAACTATATCCGCTTGGAGCCATCCAACCTCTCCTCCATCGAACCTTCATTGGATGCGGCATCAAAAGGAAATATCCAGAAGATCGTTTCTTTGGCAGATAAGATGATCAGTGATAACGAATACTTATTGGATGCCTTAGTGATCGACCTCATCCGCGAAAAAGAAAAAGGGAAAGAGAAAAAAGAATTAACCGTTTGGCAATACCTTAAGGATAAATTTTAATAATTTTACTATCTTAATAAAATTCCAAAAAGAACATTATTCCATGGCAAAAACAATTGCATTAATAGCCCATGACGGCAAAAAAGCAGAAATGGTCGGTTTTGTAAAAGACCATCAGGAAGAACTTTCAAAAGCCCATCTGGTAGCCACCGGAACTACCGGCTCCTACATCCAACAAACGGGTTTGGAGGTAGAACTTAAATTAAGCGGTCCGAAAGGTGGCGATGCCCAAATTGCAGCAATGGCCGCAGAAGGAAAAATCGATGGCATCATTTTTTTCAGGGATCCCCTGGGTAAACATGCCCACGAACCCGATATTCAGATGTTGATGCGGATTTGTGATCTTTGGAATGTGCCTTTGGCTACCAACCTGGCAACAGGAACCCTGATCATTAAAGGATTACTGGAATAAACCCAGATGCATTTTCAAGCATTAATGGTTATCATATTTCAACAACAGATTAAACATAGAAAGATTACATATTATAAATGGAAAACGATAAAGTGAATAAGGACGAAACTACTCTTGATAAGAATAAAGCAGAAGCGAACAAAACAGAAGATACCATTGGTTTAAACGAGGTATTGGTGAGTATTGGTGAAGAAAATTACACCACCAATATCCAATATGGCGACCTTTCTTTGATTGCCGATGAGCCTTTGGAGCTCGGCGGACAGAACAAAGGGATGGCCCCATCCCAATTGTTGCTATCGTCCGTAGGAGCTTGTAAAGCCATCACTATGCGTATGTATGCCAACAGAAAGAAATGGAAAGTAAACCGTATCGATATCAAGATCAGCAGTGAGGTTCAGAAGAGCGAACAACAGCAAACCACCTTTATTCGCTGCAATATCTTTATAGATGGCGATCTGGATGAGGAACAAAAACGCAGGATCTACATGATCGGCGAAAAATGTCCGGTTCAGAAAATGCTGCAAAATCCAATTGTTGTAGAAAGTAATCTAATTGATACAAATAGTTAAGAAAATAAAAGAGGATTGTATATTTGCGGCCTAGATTAATTATTAATCATGCATACCATGAGTGAGCACACCTTTACGAGTCCCTTCCGTAATTTTACACGTGAGGAATGGAAAAGATTGAACGGTCAATTAAGTCATGCGATCCGCGAGGAAGACCTCAGCCAATTGCATGCCTTGAACGAGCCCTTGACCATGCAGGAGATCGAAGAGGTGTATATTCCCTTGGCCCACTTATTGGAATTGCATATCAATAAATTCCAGGAGCTCCATGCGATAAGCAATGACTTCTTTAAAAGGAACCATCAAAAACTGCCTTTCATCATTGGGATTGCAGGATCTGTTGCGGTGGGTAAATCCACCACAGCAAGGGTGTTGAAAAAGGTTTTGGCCCTATTGCCGCATCGACCAAAAGTGGAACTGGTGACTACAGATGGTTTCCTCTACCCGAACAAGGAACTTATCAAACGGAATATCCTGAACAGAAAAGGATTTCCGGAAAGCTATGATAGTAAGAAGATCATTCAGTTCCTGGCGGATATCAAGTCAGGAAAATCTTCGGTTTCTGTACCCTTATACTCCCACTTGGCGTATGATGTTCTGCCAAATGAAAAACTGGTGATTTCCCAACCTGATGTGTTGATCGTGGAAGGGATTAATGTTCTTCAGGTCAATTCTCGTAGAAATGGTGTCTTCGTATCTGATTTCTTTGATTATTCCATCTATGTGGATGCGGATGAGAAGAACATTGTGGATTGGTATATCGACCGTTTTGAATCCCTGAGAGCAACAGCGTTCCAGAATGAAGCCTCTTATTTCCATAAATATGCAAACCTGAGTACGGAGGAAAGTATCGCCATGGCGAATAATATCTGGAATGAGATCAATCGCCCGAATCTACATCAGAATATACTTCCAACGCGTTATCGTGCTGATCTGATCCTTAAAAAAGGATCACACCATTTTGTGAAAAGGATCAAGGTCAGAAAGATCTAATTAGCTTTGTGCTTATCAGCTTTGATTCTTTGTCCTTTTCGGCTTTTTATCAGGAAATGTAAATAGACTCAAATTTGAGGACCTCTTTCAGGATTTCATTCTCCAACTGTCGATGCATGCGGTTGCTATTGCTGATGGCGTACAGATCTATTTTATACTTCACATAATCCTTACCGATTTCCGTAACTTTTAGTTCAATAGTGCCGTCCTTAATCTTTAGGTTTGGGTGGGTGATCAAGCTCATTTTCAATGCTTCTTCCAATTCTTTGATATGGATGGATACGGATAAAGGCAGCTCAAACCTCACGGAAAACAGACTGGATTGGTGTGCGGAAAGGTTCATGAATGTCGAGGTGAATACCATATTGTTCGGAACCATCACAATATCATCCTCTTCGTCCTGTAATACCAGGTTGGCAAAGGTAATATCAATAATACGGCCTTTATGCTCTCCCACCCTAATTCTATCCCCTACGGAGAGCTGTTCTGAAAACATCACGATCAAACCTGAAATCATATTGGTGATGTAATCCCTGAAGATCACAGCTATCGCCATCGCCACAATGGTCATGCTGGTGATGAATTTCCCTGGATCGATTCCAAAGGCCAACATCAAACAGATGATTCCAAATACCACATTCAAAATGGCGGTTAAGCGGTTAATTCCCAACACGAAGTTCCCACGAACAGGCCGATGGGAATGCCGGGTATTATACAGGAATATGATCAGAAACCTTAAAATGGATAAAATAACGCTGACGATTAAGAATGCTGATAGCCCATCGATAAATTGGACCAATCGTTTATCCAATTTCAGTTCCGACTGGAAATAGAAATAATATATGGTCACCAGACCCAATAAAAAGACTTTTAACAGAAAAGACCAGGGTATCCTTTGTTTATTTTCTTCCAAGCTTGCGTTCATGGTTTTGAAGATATTGTTTTTTTGGTTTCGGAGCAAAACAAGTTCATGGAATATACCGTTATATACTTAATAATCAACCATTAAATTAAAAAACAATTCATTTAGGTTATTGATTCACTTAAATAACGTTTTATAATTCTTAAAAAACAAGTAACTTAGCAGTCGCTTTTTATAGCAGCAAACACGAAAATATGGAAACAACATTTGATTTTGAGAAGCCAATTGCAGATTTGCAAACCCAGATCGAAAAAGTAAAGCAGGTTGAAGAAAAAACCAAGGTGGATATGGGCGCAACTGTTCGTGAGTTGGAAGAAAAATTAGAACAAACAAAGGTTGACGTATATAGCAATATGACTGGATGGCAGAAAGTGCAGATGTCCAGACACGCAGACAGACCACAAACCTTCGATTATATTGACCTGATCTGTAATGATTTCGTAGAACTTCATGGAGACCGAACGGTAAAAGATGATAAAGCCATTGTTGGTGGTTTTGCGTCTATTGGTGATGAGTCGGTGATGATCATTGGCCATCAGAAAGGTAAAAATACCAAAGAACGTCAGTTCCGTAATTTCGGGATGGCAAATCCGGAAGGATACCGTAAAGCGCTTCGCTTGATGAAGATGGCAGAGAAATTCAATAAGCCTGTTATTACCTTGATCGATACGATGGGTGCTTATCCTGGTTTGGAAGCGGAAGAACGCGGACAGGGCGAGGCGATTGCAAGAAATTTATTGGAGATGTCGGTATTGAAAGTGCCAATTATCTGTATTGTGATCGGTGAAGGTGCTTCAGGTGGTGCTTTGGGAATTGGTATTGGTGATAAGGTGTATATGTTGCAGAATACCTGGTATTCGGTGATTTCTCCAGAATCATGTTCTTCTATCCTTTGGAGAAGTTGGGACCATAAAGAAAGAGCAGCTGAAGCTTTAAAACTTACTGCAGAAGATATGTTGGGCAATGGATTGATCGATGGGATTATTCCAGAGCCATTGGGCGGTGCTCATCAGGATCCTGAGACAACGGCGTTGAATGTGAAGGACAGGATCTTGAAAGATTTAGCGATTTTAAAAGCAAAAGATACAGATACCCTAGTGCAGGAAAGAATTGAAAAATTCAGCAATATGGGTGTGGTGAATGAATAAATAATCGTCATTGCGAGGAACGAAGCAATCTTTGGACTATGTCATCCTGAGCAGCGTCGAAGGATCTGTTCGAGTACCAAATGTAGATGCTTCGACTTCGCTCAGCATGACAAGCGGGAAGATTGCTTCGTCGTACCTCCTCGCAATGACGCAAAAACACTGTTATCCCCCCTTCCTAAACGGAATTGGATCCTTCAAAACAAACCTAAAACTCATTTCCTTATCCAATCTCCTTACCAACAAATGAATTGGTTTTCCATCTTTTTCCTGAAACTTCCCCATCACCTCCTTCAACTTCATATCCCCTACCTTTTTACCATCAATCTTCAACAGCACATCATCCTTTAACAATCCAGCCAAATCCGCAGGCGAATCTTTTCTAATATTCGAAATCACATATATCGGCAATAGCCTAAACTCATATTTAAAACTCTGGGAAATATTAACCTTAAATCCAGGTTCGTTATTATCCGTACTACTGCTATTAATATTCGCCGGAACCCTTCGTTGCGTCCAGACCATGCCATCATGCTTAACCTCAATCCCACTCATATTAATTGGAAATGGCTTTCCAAATTTCCTGTTCGGCTTTAAATAAACATGAAGGTTCGAATAATCAAACACCACATGGAAATGCTGCAATACCTGATTCCCTACCGATCCCACCCTATTCTCCGCTAATTTTGCCGCATGCACCGCATTGGAATCTGGATAGGAAACAATAGGTTGATTGATATGGAATCCAGCGAAATCAAACCCTTCGATCCGATTCCTCATTCCGAATATTTCGCCATTGAAACCCCGACCTATATAATCATAAATATGCGGTTCTTTGATCTTCAAATCAGGTATGAGAAAAGGAAAGATCAGCATCCCATCTGAATTCCCCATGTCGATCAGCATCTTGGCATCATTTAATTGCCTATCCCCTAAGTTTACATCTGCCAATGCGTAAGGCCTACTTCTTTCCAAGCTAATGTCAATTTTTTTATACCCTTTAGTCTCTTTACTGATGTCGGAAAAGAAATCAAAAAGGTAAATTTTCGATTTTTGATAATCTAATTTCACTTGGAAGCTCTCAAAGAATTTACTTCCTAAAATTCCATGCACCGGAAGCCCAACATGACTCGACACATCCAACTCACTGGAATTGATGACATAGATATCATGTCCAAAGTCTGCCGCTACATCTCCAATGATCAATTCATTGTTCAGTGCCATTATCCCTTCTACGCCATCCTCAATCCCAATTCCACTGAATTTCATTTTATGTACATTTTCCAAGGGAATACTATCCTTTTCAGAAACGAAAAGCATGGTTTCCTTTACGCCGGTGTCCAAAAGAAAGGAAAGGCTAACCCCGTTTAGGGTTACCGGGATGATAACCAGGTTACTGGAAAGATCAAATTTGAAGGAATTCTTTTTCGGAGAAATTAAATGAAAAGATTCTTGCGCCTGCGCAAAAAAACACATCATCCCGAACAACATCATGACCAATATTCTCATCAAAAAAGGTTTATATCCCTAATGTAATTAAAAAATTAATCGAATTATAGCGATAATAGTAATAATTAAAAAACATTCGTTAAATTTGTTGTAGCAGAGTTGAACTTTCCAACGTTCAATTAACTTAACCAACCAAAATGAGAAGAATATACACATATCTCAGTCTGTTAATCGGAATTACCTTACTTTTTACTGCTTGTGAGAAGTCGGAGCTTCATTCTGAGTTGGAAAACAGCGAAATCCTTTGGTCTCAATTCAAAATCAACAATAAGAATAGCTATCAATACACCCATACTACCCTATCTTGGACAGGATGGCGAACTTCTACAACCATCGAGGTTAATGGTGGTAAGATCACCAAAAGGGAATTTAATGGCTACATGATAAGTTATTACAATAACGTTCCGGATACCACCAAAAAGATAGAAATCATTGAGCTGAATGAAGATGTAAATAAACATCCCGAACTGATGAAGGACAAGACCTTGGATGAAATCTACCAGTTGGCAAGATCGCATGCAGATAACCAACAATTAAACGGTAGATTCGTTTTCGAATCCAAGAACAACGGCCTGATTTCAAGATCTGGAATTTTTGATGACGATTGTGTAGATGATTGTTTTGATGGGATTAACATTACAGAAATCAAACCCTTAAATCCATAAGCCGAAGATCACCTCTTCAAAATATACGAATTAAAAAAACCCGACCTAATGATTTTAGGTCGGGTTTCTTATTACAGGTCCGTACATTAACGTATAGGTCCTTTTATTTTTTTCCTGCTATTATAATGCAGCCAACGCAGCATTTAATGTTTCGGATGGACGCATTGCTTTTCCAGCTAGATCATCATTCGGGAAATAATAACCGTCGATATTTTCTGCTTTTCCTTGAGCTGCGATCAATTCTTCATTGATCTTATTTTCTTGCTCTGTCAAAGATTTAGCAAGTCCTTCAAATTTAGCGGCCAATTCTGCATCTTCTTTTTGAGCAGCTAGCGCTTCAGCCCAATAAGTAGCCAAATAGTAATGAGAACCACGGTTATCGATTTCACCAACCTTACGTGCTGGAGATTTATCATTTGCCAAGAACTTCGCATTCGCTTCGTCCAATGCATCCGCTAAAACCTGCGCTTTAGGGTTGTTCTGGGTTTGAGCTAAATGCTCCAAAGAAGCTTGTAGTGCTAGGAACTCACCTAGAGAATCCCAACGTAAATAGCCTTCTTCCAAAAACTGCTCCACGTGTTTAGGGGCAGAACCTCCAGCTCCAGTTTCAAATAGACCACCGCCATTCATCAATGGAACGATAGATAACATTTTTGCTGAAGTACCTAATTCTAAAATCGGGAATAAGTCAGTTAGGTAATCGCGTAAAACATTACCTGTTACTGAAATAGTATCCTCTCCCTTACGGATTCTATCAATAGAGAATTTAGTAGCTTCAATTGGAGATAGAATACGGATATCTAATCCTTCTGTATCGTAGTTTGGTAAATATGCTTTTACTTTTTTGATGATCTCTCTATCATGCGCACGGTTTTCATCTAACCAGAATACAGCAGGCGTATTGGATAGACGAGCACGGTTTACCGCCAATTTTACCCAATCCTGGATTGGCGCATCCTTCGTTTGACACATACGGAAGATATCGCCCTCTTCTACGGATTGCTCCATCAATACATTTCCTGAGCCATCAACTACACGGATAACACCGCTACCTGTTGCTTGGAACGTTTTATCATGGGATCCATATTCTTCTGCTTTTTGAGCCATTAATCCAACGTTAGGAACAGATCCCATTGTTTTTGGATCGTAGGCACCATTTACTTTACAGTCCTCAATAACCGCTTCGTAAATACCCGCATAAGAACGATCTGGAATAATCGCTAAGGTATCACGTTCAGCACCAGCTTTATCCCACATCTTACCTCCAATACGAATCATAGCTGGCATAGATGCATCAACGATTACATCTGAAGGGACATGTAGGTTGGTAATGCCTTTATCAGAATTTACCATAGCCAGGTCTGGTCCATTGGCAATAGCAGCATCAATAGCAGCTTTTACCTCAGCTTCTTTTTCGTGACCAGCAATCTTTGCGTAAACCTCGCCTAGACCATTGTTTTTATTGATGCCTAATTCTTTGAATAATTCGCCGTATTTAGCGAAAACATCTTTAAAATATACTTCTACAATAGCTCCAAAAATGATAGGATCAGAAACCTTCATCATAGTTGCTTTTAGGTGTGCCGATAACAAAACGCCAGAAGCTTTTGCTTCTTCGATCGCTTGCGCAACAAAATCTTTCAGTTTTGCAATATGCAATACAGAAGAATCAATTACTTCGCCTGCTTTCAGGTTTCCTAAACCTTTTAATTCTTGAACTGCCCCATCAGCAGCAACAAATTCGATTTTAAATTGAGAATCCTTTTCAACGGTTACTGATTTTTCAGAACTGTAGAAATCACCATCTTGCATAGATGCTACCTTGGTTTTACTATCTGATGCCCAAGCGCCCATACGATGTGGGTTTGCTTTTGCATAATTCTTAACCGCTTTAGGTGCTCTACGATCAGAGTTTCCTTCTCTTAATACCGGATTTACGGCAGATCCTAAAACCTTAGCATATGAAGCTTTGATTTTCTCTTCTTCTGCATTTGCAGGAGCGTCTGGATAATTAGGGATGGCATAACCCGCTTTTTGTAATTCAGCAATAGCAGCTTTCAACTGAGGGATAGATGCAGAGATGTTAGGCAATTTGATGATGTTTGCATCAGGCGTAGTGGCCAATTGACCAAGTTCAGCCAATGCATCAGCAGTTTTCTGTTCTGCTGTTAAATATTCATTAAAATTAGCTAGGATACGTCCTGCTAAAGAAATATCTCTTAATTCAACTTCAATATTTGCGGTTTTCGCAAATGCTTGTACAATAGGTAGAAATGAATAAGTTGCCAATAAAGGCGCTTCATCTGTTTTTGTGTAAATGATTTTAGATGACATAATTTTCTATTGAAATGATATTGTTTTGCAATTTAATTTGAGAAACCATGCAATTAAATGCCTGTTTTTTTAAAATTCGCCTAAAGATAAGAAAATGAAACTTAAATAGCCATAAAAGGATAAATAATGACAGCAATTCAAAAATCATTGTCAATATTGAATATATTTTAATTTTTTGAACGGTTTTTTAAGGTAAAATTAAGATAGGATTTCCTTGGGTTCCAAGATAGTGATATCATCCTCTGAATTATCAAAGGATCGATCTACAATTACTTTAGCCAGGTCGACTGTAGTTATTGGTTTATAATTCTTTAGAATGCCTAAGGCATTGAATACCTTAATGACTTTTAAAGCTATTTTTTCGCCTCGCCGATCAGTTTTAGGCCGATCAATCAGTCCTGAACGTAGAATGATCAATTTGGGGAAATCCAATTGTTTGATCTTTTCTTCGAGCATACCTTTCATCCGGCTATAGAAGAATTTTGATTTTGGACTTGCTTGGGCAGAAGACAGCAACACAAAAGTGAAAACATGGTTCATTCTTGCCAGTTGGGCAAATTTTAATTGATATTCATAATCCACTCGCCACTGTTTTTTCTTACTCCCGGCCTGCTTGAGTGTTGTTCCTAATGTAGAAAAGGCTACATCAGCATCTATGAAAGCAGCATATTTCTCTAGATGGTCAAAATCGACTATCACTTCTTTGAGCTTGGGATCGGGCATAAAGAATGGTTTTCGAACCAAGGCAACGACCGATTCTACTCGATAATCTGCCAAGAGCTGAAGTACCAATTCCCTACCGGTTGCACCGGATCCCCCAATTACAACTGCTTTCATAGATAGATGTTGCTGGATTATACTAAAGACTAAAACAGTACGTCACGGATATTTACATCCCGATCAAAAGAAGCCTTTGCAAAAGGACATAAAGGCATGATTTTCACATTGTTTTCCCTTGCGTATTCAACTGCTTTGTTAAGCAATAAATGGCCAATGCCTTTGCCTTTCTCTTCTTCATCCACTTCTGTATGATCGATAATGATCTTTCCAGGACCTGCCTGGGAATAGGTCATCTCTCCGATTTGCTTTCCGTCTTCTTCCGCAATAAAACCTCCTTTATTGCCATTCTCAACATGTTTAATTAGCATACTATTTGTTTTTTGATGTTAAACTATCAATTATTTTATCCTCTGCCGGAGTTTTTAATGGCACCAAGGTATCGACTAAATCATTTGGAACAGTCATGGACAATACATAATGTTTGATCAACCATTTTCCATTCTTCTTTTCCAAGACGCCTGATCCCCGACAGATCTTCATCTGTGTATTTAACAATTCATCTAGCCATGCTGTTTTACCATCGGCAGAAAAAGTGATGTGTCTTTCCAAAGAAGTGAAGGACCAAGCTTTCCCTTTATCAAAATAAGGTCTGGCCCAGATCATGAAATCCTGCTTGTTCCAGCGTTCTGTAGCATCCGTCCCGATAAAGATGGATTCTTTGTCCATCAGGTCAAAATACGCTTTAAAATCTGCCTTGGAGGCCGCCAGATGCCATGCATCCATCACTTTGTTAATGGCTGCCTTTTGTGTTTGGTTTTGTGCGAAGGCCAGATTTATCCCCATAAATAGGACAAGAAATAATGTTATCTTTTTCATATGTTGGTATTGGTTTATAAAAATTAAAATTTATCCAAAATGCTTCACATTTTTGGTGACATTATCGACATTCCACTCAATTTCCTTGCGGAAATCCTCCGAACGTATAGGGCAATTCTCTACATGGCAATAATGGCAACATTCCGGCATACAAGGATCTGCATGTATAAAGAATTCCGTTTTTGATTCCAGGTTAGCATTTAAAACTTGATCAAATTCGGATATGACATCATGCACTTTTGTCAAGGTATAATATTTTGGCAATGTTAAATGGCAATCAATATGCATTTCTTGACCATAACGCTGGACCCGGAGATTATGGACATCGATCCAATTTTCCTGTCTGTTCTTGTTCAACACATCGACTACTTCCTGAACAATTTCGGTATCCGATTCATCCATCAAGCCTGATATAGATTTTCTAAGTAGCTTATAACCATTGAATAAAATAAAACTACCTAAACACATGGATAAGGCAATATCGATCCAAGCCTGGTTGGTAAATTTCATGATCAATAAGCCGGCTATCAATCCAAATGAGCTGATCGCATCCACCTGCAGGTGCTTACCATCGGCTTCAATCGTCAGCGAGCGTAGTGCCTTCCCTCTTTTCATGAGGTAGAATCCAACTCCTAAGTTGATAAAGGAAGTAGCCAAGATCAGGTAGATCCCTTCCTCCACATTGCTGACAGACTCTGGAAAGAAAATATTATAGATGGATTTGATGAGGATAACACTACCGGCAATGAAAATCATCCCTCCTTCCACGAAAACAGAAAAGAATTCCACTTTTCCGTGTCCGTAAGGATGGTTCTGGTCTTTAGGCTGAGATGCTAAATAGATACTATAATATGCAAAACCAGATGCTACCACGTTGACAATACTTTCCGCAGCATCTGAAAAGATCGCATTAGACCCTGTGATAAAATAAGCTACAAATTTTATCAGCATCAACAGGATGCCTGTTGCCAAAGAAAGCGACACTAACCTCATTTGTCTTGACATAGCTCTTATTTTTTAGAGGGGCAAATGTAATTATTAAATATACGTTTAATATCCTTTTTCTTCATGTTGTTTTCCTAATCGTTTGGGCAATGATGGTTACAACGAATATCTGGAAAGCATGATAGACCATCAACGGCAAAAAATACAATCCCAATTTGGGATTATTTGCGAAGATAAATTTGGCAAAAACACTACCATGGGTCAAAGACTTTTTAGATCCGCAGAACAATCCGGTAATACGATCTTCACGATTGAATTTTAGCACAAACTTAAGGATCAGAAATATGAGCCCATAGGAAATGAAAAACAGTAGGATTACTCCAGCAAATAAACTTAACAAGTAGGAAGTCCCGATCGCATGAAATACATCGGAGATAAAGGATTCGGAAAAACTACTATAAACGATCAACAACACAACGGCCTTATCAAATTTCGTTAATGTTTTTCCATATTGATGGGCCCAATTTCCCCAATATTTTTGCAGAATTAAGCCAAGAATAACTGGAAGTATCACTTCAAGTAATAAACCTAAGTACAATTCAGCAAACATATTGACTTCGGTTACCTCTAAGAAAAAGTGCATGAGTAGTGGTGTCATCAATACCCCAATCAATCCGGAAATGCTCGCATTAAAAATAGACGCTGGAATATTACCTTTAGCAATAGCGACCATTACTACGGAAGAAGTAACCGTAGATGGCAAGGCAGCTAAAAAATAAAAAGATAACCAAAATTGTTCTTGGGTTTCTGTCTGGACAAAAGGGCGAAACAAAAGCACCAAGACCGGAAATAAGATAAAAGTAAACAGCTGTACCGAAATATGGAGTTTCCAATTCTTCATACCGGCCTTTATTTCCGAAAAACTAAGTTTCAATCCGTAAAAGAAAAAGACCAATGCGATACCTACGCTGCTTAGCACGGAAATGAATCGCCCATTTCCTATTTCCACTAGATCTGGGTATATATACGCAAGGATGATCATGGCTATTAAAGCAACAATAAACCCATCCAATTTCCATTTCAGTCGATTTCCCATATCAGATACAAAGCTATCATAAATTTCAGCAAAGGCTTATTTCCGCTGATTTTTTAAAATGTTACAGCAGAGAACTGAAATTCTTACATTTTTCGTATCATTAATAAATTGTATATAATATATTTGCAATATCATGAGTACAACATCCTATTTATCGGAAAGAATAAACAATCTTTCTGAATCAGCAACTTTAAAAATGACGAAACTAGGTCGTGAATTAGCGGCCAAAGGTATCAACGTTATCAGTCTTAGTGTCGGAGAACCGGATTTCAACACGCCAGAGCATGTAAAAGATGCTGCTAAGAAGGCGTTGGACGAAAACTATACCCGCTATTCACCTGTACCAGGATATCCTGATTTACGTCAGGCAATCGTCAATAAACTAAAGACCGAAAACAGTTTAGATTATGACATTTCCCAGATTGTGGTTTCAACTGGTGCTAAGCAGTCTCTTTCCAATGTATTGTTGACCTTGGTAAATCCAGGAGATGAAGTGATCATCCCTACACCTTATTGGGTTTCCTACTCTGAAATGGTGACTTTGGCAGAGGGTAAATCCGTTTTCATTGATACTGAAATCGATGCAGACTTTAAGATCACTCCGGAACAATTAGAAGCTGCCATTACTCCAAAAAGTAAGGTGTTCATGTTCTCCTCTCCTTGTAATCCTACCGGATCCGTTTATTCAAAGGATGAATTGGCGGCATTGGTAAAAGTATTTGAAAAACATCCACAGATCTTCATCATCTCTGATGAGATCTATGAGCATATCAATTTTGTGGACCAGCATGAGTCTATCGCGCAATTTCCTTCTGTAAAAGACAGGGTGATCATTGTAAATGGTTTTTCGAAAGCATTTGCGATGACTGGATGGCGCTTGGGCTATATCGCAGCAAACAAAGAAATCGCAGCAGCCAATGATAAGATGCAAGGACAGACAACTTCAGGAACTTGCTCTATCTCACAACGCGCAGGAATCGCGGCTTACGAACAGGGATTGGATTCGGTAAATCAAATGAAAGAGGCTTTTGCTCGTCGTCGTCAATTGGTTTATGATTTGTTGAATGATATCCCAGGTGTGAAAACGAACCTTCCTGATGGCGCGTTCTATTTCTTCCCGGAAATCAGTTCTTTTTTCGGAAAGCATGATCCTGATGGAAATGTGATTAAGGATTCTGCGGATCTTGCCTTGTATCTTTTGAACTATGGTCATGTGGCTACTGTAGGTGGAGATTCTTTTGGGAATAATAATTATATCCGTCTTTCTTATGCGGCATCCGATGAGAATTTAATTGAAGCGTTAAAGAGGATTAAGGAAGCATTGGGAAAATTGGTTTAAAGGAAGATTGCTTCGTCGTACCTCCTCGCAATGACGTGGAAAGTTCCTCGGAATGACGATATGGTCGTAATGACGAGATAGTCGCAATGACAAGGATACTTTGAAAATATAAAAGCTCGACTGCAAAGTCGAGCTTTATACTAACCAACTAAAATAAATATAAGATAATAAAAAACTATAATTAATAAACATGTTCAACATGTTTAGATTATGCTATTATAGTAAGGATTGGTAAATAACTTCTCCGATCAAACATCCTAATACAATCCCCGCTCCTACAGAAAATGAAATCTTTGCCCACCAAGGCAACTTTTTTATCAAACTCAATTCAACCACTATTTTAATGTCCGAAATATTATTACTAATTATCTATGGCAAAAGTGCGAAAGTATTGGTCTTGTGCCAAGGAATTGAATTTGGTTTAATTAGAATTGTAACCGAACAACTACATAGCTGTTTACAACATCTATTTTTAACATAAATATCATAAAAAAGAAATCATTACTTGCCTATTTACAAACATTTACCTATTTTTGCACGTCCGTTAAAATAACTACGGCAAGAATTCATTAACATAATTATTTAAACAATGCAACAGTACGAATCTGTAATCATTCTTACCCCGTTGCTTTCAGAAGATGCTGCGAAAGAAGTAATCACTAAATTCAAAGACATCTTAGTAGAAGGCGGAGCCGAAATTATCGCTGAAGATAATTGGGGTTTGAGAAAATTAGCGTATCCGATCCAGAAAAAAACAACTGGGTTCTATCACTTAACTGAATTCAAGGCTCCAGGTGAATTAATCAAAAAATTAGAGGTTGACTACAAACGTGATGAGCGTGTGATGCGTTTCTTAACTATCTCTCTTGACAAGCATGCAGTTGCTTACAACGAGAAAAAACGTAGCGGAGCATTCAACAAGAAAGTAGAAACTAAAACTGAGGAGGCAGCAAACTAATGGCAAACGAAAATATCCAGTACGTAACAGCCCCTAAAGTAGAGGACAACCGTAAAAAATACTGTCGTTTCAGAAAGAACGGTATTAAATACATCGACTACAAAGACGCTAACTTCTTATTGAAGTTCGTTAATGATCAAGGTAAAATCTTACCTCGTCGATTAACAGGTACATCATTGAAATTTCAACGTAAAGTAGCTCAAGCGGTGAAACGTGCGCGTATCATCGGACTATTACCTTACGTAACTGATTCATTAAAATAAGGAGGATACGATAATGGAAGTTATATTAAGACAAGATGTTAAACACCTTGGAGAGAAAGACGATATCGTAGTAGTAAAACCAGGTTTCGGCCGTAACTACTTAATTCCTCAAGGATTTGCAGTATTGGCAACATCATCTGCAAAAAAAGTATTAGCTGAGAACATTAAACAAGCTCAGTTCAAACAAGATAAAATCAAGAAAGATGCTACGGAATTAGCTGGTAAATTAGAATCGGTAAAATTATCTATCGGTGCTAAAGCTGGTGAAACTGGTAAAATCTTTGGTAAAGTGAACAGCATCCAAATCGCTGACGCTCTTAAAGCGCAAGGTTACGATGTTGACCGTCGTCGCATCACTTTCGAAACTGAACCTAAAACTTTAGGCGAATACATCGCTAACTTAAACCTTCACAAAGAGGTTAAAGTTCAAGTTCCTTTCGAAGTAGTAGCAGAATAAGCTTTACGGATAAAAAAATAAAAGTCGCTTCAAATGAAGCGACTTTTTTTATGTTCGAATACTAACCTTAATTCGGCCAGTACACATCATGACGTTTGTAAGGTTTATTATTCCCCTTATTGTTTTTGTATTTCTTCTTTTGCTGTCCAGGGGCATAACGTTTTGCAGATTTACCACCATAACGTTTCTTCGCTTGTCCTGGAGGAACATGACCACGGCGATGATCACTCACATAACAAGAGCTTACACTGAAGGCCATCACCGCTATTAGAATTAATCCCATTAATCTCTTCATATCTTATTATTTCTTGTTTCTATAGGTGTTAGACCAAATACTAAGCCAAAAGTCAATTCTATTTAAAAATTAATGAGTTGAAAGAAGCTATTCAGATCTTGATTCTTAAAATGAATTCGCCCAATCAAATTGATTTCAGTGGGTTGTGAGGATTTTCCGTTTATCTCCAGGTAATCCAGTTTTTCATAACTCGGCACGAAAGCAAAGTATTTTCCGATCAATGGACTGTTCTTATAATAAAAATGGAAAACCCGGTCAGATGGCACTAATGTTTCCTCCTGACCTTGCTGCTGTCCAGCTGTAGTTAAATTTAAAAGGCCAGCATGTTCCGATTTATGGAATTTATAGAATATCTTTTCAGGAACTAAGGATAGTAAATGTGGTGATCCCATGATGTTTAAATGGATATCCGGAACTTGGGTTTCATTTAAGGTCTTCTTTTCGATCATTTCAAAATTATCATCATAATCATAGCTGACTATCGAATCTACCTGTGTGATTTCCTTGTTGGATATCCGTAAGCTCAAATAATTCCCTAGATAGTTTGAAATGCTATCCAACGGTGTACTGCTGGTTGAATCGCTCAATAAGTTGTTCAAATTAACCATGGCACCTAAATCATTATTGATTTCCAAATGCACCAATAAGGAATCGTGCGAATCAGTCTTCAGCTTTTTGGTAGCCTTCGGAAACCGATAGGAATCGGAAGCTAATGTTCCGGTCAAGGTTGCTGTACCAGCAGAGAATTTGAGGCTAAGGTAATTCTTCCCCTCTCCTTGCCAGGTCATATCGCCCAGGTTACTGTTTCTCTTTGCATCAAATTGTTCCTTTGCATTTACCCAATCTTGTTGATCATCTTGGAGTAAAGCTTTCATAGGTTCCAGATTTCCTTGATTTTCTTTCCCTAACCCTACGACTAACTTGGAATCCGATAATAAAATACGCAGATCGCCTTTTGTGTAAAATAGTTCATTGGAAGAAGAAAGACCTTGCTGTGCCTCCATACCTAATTTATCAGTTAAAAACTGTTTTGCCTTGGCAAAATCAGAAACCCTTAAAATGGTGTAATACGTCGATTCTCTCCCAGGCAAGGAAAAGAAGTAGAGATGCCCAGGAACATCAATCCCCATACCCCATATTTTCACTTTATCAGCAGAAGTGCTATCTTTTCCTTTCGAACCATAATAAGCATTCCAATTCATCAAAGAGTTACTTCCCATTTTGAGCAAAAGGTTATCCACTTTGATATGGAGCATGGCTTGGGAATCTTTCGGAATCCTGATCTTATCCGCCTGGTTCGCCCTAATGGTTCTTAATACAAAAAGACTTATGGCGATAACCACCATAAGTCCTAAAATAACATAAAGTATCTTTTTTAAAATTCGCATGGAATTAGTCTTTAAACTTCAAGGTTAATTTATTGATGGCATCCACCATAAAACTCACCGCATTTGGTTTGGTTTTCGGGAAATCAACCCCAATTTCAAAACCTGCATTATTACCTTTCACTTTTTTAGAAACAAAATAAAGGTTGCCATATTGCGACAATTCATTGATCGTTTCTTCTATATTCCGGTGAATAGGAATGTCCAACTCCTTCACCAATGAAGGTACCTGTTTTGCATTGAATACCATGGATACTGGGTTATTCTTCACAAAGGAAACAAAACTTGCATCGCCTTTCCCGCGGAAAGTTTTGGATTTGATATCCTTCAATTTCTGTAAATCATTGGATAAAAATACTATTCCTTTATCAATTAATAAATAGGGTTTGATGCCAGATCTGTCGTTTATTTTTAATTCAAAAATACCACCATGGTCTTCAATGGAATTTTCCGATTTACCTACATTGATAATCTTTTCAAAAATACGGGTATCATCCGAAGAGAACATCCATATAAATTGAGGCAAAGTTTCCATTTTCGTGCGCTCCACCTCGGTATAATTATAATCATCATCGTATTGGTAATCCTTATATTTCACCTCTTGTTTGGTTACACCATTCACAACGAATAGATTATCGCCTTTGATTACTTTACCAAGAGCTTTTTCATCCAAGGTTACATCAGCGATGGTCGCAAACAGATCGATGATATTACCTACCTTATCGCCTGCCATATTACCATATACTTTTTTAACCAGACTTGGCATATGCTTGATGTAAGCCTCCGAGTTCATGTTCAATGAAATAAAACCCAACGCATTTGGATCTAAAAATTCAAAAAACTTAGAATTGAACTTGTTTTTATAGATATCCTTAAAATATTTCGTCATTTCCTTGTCCAGGCCAAGGTCTCCTACGAATTTCAACTGAGGACCATCAACGATCAAACTTCCTGCTAAAGATTCATAGCCATAATCGAAAATTGGCTTAGCACCAAATGTTCCGTAAAATAGATCCATTGGATAATATAGACTATAGAAATCATTAAAGTTCTTCATTTCTAAACGCATCAATTCATTATCCTTCATTCTGGAGAAAGTTTTTGACTTGCTATAACCTATCTTACCGTCCAATATCTGCGTAAATCTTTGGTTGACCCATTGAGCCATCAAGACATTCTTTACGGAATCATTATGCTGAGATACTTCGGCATACACCTTATAATAATCATCCTGATATTCATCACGTTCCAAAACCGAATCTACATAAGCATATTCATCCTCTTCTATTTCTGTTCCTTTAGCTGGAGGAGATGCCGGCGGAACTATAAATTCTTCTCCTTCTTCGAATTCAACCTCTTTGATTTCACCTTGCTTAACCGGTGGAACTTCGACCTCAGTTATAGTCGTATCTACATAAACCGTATCTGGGTAAGCTTCCACGGTAGTTGCTGCTGCTGCATCATCATAATTATATTTAGGATCTTCCTTCAGGCCGTATCTTGTTCTGATCTCTTCGTTATTAAAATAATTGAACATAGGGACAGCACCCAGAAAATAAAGGGTATTGTCATCCCAGGACATCCTTAATGTACCGTCTGAGGTATACAAGGTTTTCAGGCCATCTACCGTCTGTATTTTTTTATCTTTAGGCAGGACCTCTTCTAATTGCGCTACATTGGCTATTGGAAACAATGCCCCGATGTATTGAACACTATCCGTGATCTGGGCATGGATATAGGCCTTGGAATTCAGGTCAAGACCTAATTCTTGGATGTTCTCCTTACTTATCTTATTCTTTTTGCCGAAAACATTATCAAAGAACCCTATATTCTGGAAGATCTTATTCACTTCAGCTGCATCCACGTGCTTAAAAAAAGCCTTTCCATTCATCGCCATGACTACTTGAGCTTCCTCAGGAACCTTTTTCAATAAGTCTTGGGCATGAATCATGTTGCTCCATCCAACCGTCGCAAGAACAGCGACTAGTCTAATCATTTTCATATTATATGTATTAGGGTTAATGTTTCTATTTTAAAACGATGGTATTCGTCAGGTCCACCTTTCCATTTATCAGATCAGGAATATTGACCTTTAACATCACCGCCTTCTTATTTGGTGATACCTTCGCTAGATTATTCTGTTGTTTTGCTACCAAATTCTCAAAACGATAGATACTTGTATAAAAGGCCTGTCCGAAAGATTGCCTATTTTCTGGTCTTAATTTTTCGAATTCCTTCTTTCCTTCCGTACTGTGTTTATAATTTCTTTTCAGCGTTTTAGTTCCGGCATCATAACTATAGCTGGAATAACTGTTTATCTTCGCTTTAAAGTGCTTGGATAAAGTGTTGGTATAAGCATTCAAGGCTTGCACATTCTGGAAATCACAGCTGATGCTGGCAATATAATTGTCAAAATCCAAACGCTGCTTAACATTGCTGATTCCAGGGGTGTTTTTTAATAGATTGACGATGACTGCCATTTCCTTCCTTATTTCCGCCTGATTTGGGATCTGGATACCATCAATTTTATCCAATTTCATTAAGGAAGCCACTTTGGTTTTACTTTTACTGAGGTTCAAAGTTCCTTGGATAGTGCCGGAACCATTGGATTTCATGTTGATTTCTTCCACTACATCAAAACAGGATGTTAAGCAAAAAATGCTCAACAGACAGATCATAAAATGAATAATACGCTTCATATTTTCTTTAAAAAAATAGCAATAATAAACTGGAGTAAACCTAAAGAATTTTATTGACTAGACTAATTAATAGTTTGTTCAAATTATATAATAAATACAATATCCTGCTTAATACAAGCAATATGCCACAATTCTGTGAATAATTAGTTATTTATTTACAAATCTTTAAAGGCAATAAATGAAAATAGGCAGTACCCTAATAATCAAGGTACTGCCTATCCATCAAATAATTATTATTTAATAATTATATTTCTCAACTGATTTAATTTGGTTATTACCTTCCGTAAAGACCAATGTAGGTTGATAAGTTTCTGCTTCTTCGGGACTAAGGTTTATGAACGATAAAATATGTACCGTATCTCCTACCTTAGCATGCAACGCCGCCCCACCGTTCATACAAACCTCTCCACTACCCCGTTTTCCAGGCAATACGTAAGTCATGATACGACTTCCATTTACTGCGTTATTGATGTATACCTGCTCGTATTTCACAATACCTGCTGCATCCAATAAATCGGCATCAATGGTAATCGAACCATTATAGGCCACGTTTGCCTCTGTAACTTTGACTGTATGAATTTTCGCTTTTAATAATTTTAATTCCATAGATTGTTTACTTCCTAAATAGATTGTTTGATGGCCTGATCGGCCAAATGAATTGTTAAAAATATAATTTCTTTCTGATTTTGCTTAATGATATGTTTATGATAATGCACATGGTAAGAAAATTCAAAAGGCTTTTCCATATCCAAGTCTTCATCCGCCTGTGCCATTACCTGATATTCCGTTTCTCCTTTCGCATTGTATTTCCTGATCTCATACCCAAAACTCTTTTCTTGGAGATAAAACCAACTGCCTTCACCTAATCCCCCTAACCAAGTAGCCTGTTCAGGGACATGCATGGGCTTGTAAGGCTCATCAATATACCCTAAAATATTATCATCTGGCAAGGATTTAGCATGGGAAGAGAAAAAATTAGGCTTCAATAAACCGATCTGGAATTTTAAGGATTCCCAGCGGTTCAGCTTCCATTTCTCGATTACATTCCTTTCCAAAATAACTATTTCATTATCCTCCACCGCATTAACCACATTACTCGTCGGGCTTGCCTTAATGTTTTCCGGATACAGGATCTTCTGGATTCGCTTATCCTTTGGCTTCATACCTTCTACTAAGATCTGTGCCACATACCTCGAACAGGAATTGTTTTTTGCAGCCAATGCTCCATATAATATAGGCCCTTGATCCACCAGATCTTCCGCAAATTTTACGGCCTTTTCGAATGAAATATGATAGGAAACAGAACATAACAGTTTTCCACCACCATGGGTCGCAGCTTCTTTTGCCCTTAATTCCAATAAGATAGCATTCAGATTTTGCAATTCGCCATTTTCATCAAACTGGGCTTTTGTGTCTATTTTTAATCGCGGATCAAACTCGGCAGATCTTGCTCTACCATAGCCCCTAGGTACAATATACCGACCGAAATCGTAGTATTTGATCAAGCCGGATTTCCGTTCAACCAATACGATAGCCGCATGCCCAACTTTAAAATTCAGGTTCTTTACCACCCCTAATTTCTTAAAGAAAGACATCCATAATTCATCACCCCTAGCCGTTTGATCTGGCCAGGCAAGTGGTATGGCTATATCATTGTATCGTTGCATCTTTCCGCGCTACCTTTGCTTTTGAAATCCAATAAAAATCTTTGTATAGTTTTTCCAGATACCGATCACCGTAATCCGGAAACAAGAGCACCAGATTATCTGCTGGCTTTAAATCCATGGCACCTATGTGCTTATCTAAGGCAGCCAATACGGCAGCACTCGAATAGCCTAAAAGCTGGTTGAATTCCAGTGCAAATTCATGTGCCATTTCTTTGCTAGCCTCCAAAGAAACCTGAAATACCCGGTCAACCGTGTTTACATCGAACGACCCTGGAATAAAAGTCCTTCCGATACCTTCAATGGAATCAAATTTAACCTCCATCTCAGGCAGTTTCTGTTGGATCAGGAAATGCTGATACACTGAATTATTAGGCTCTACGCCAAAAACCTTGATGCTTGGGTTCATTTCTTTAAGGTATCTTCCAACCCCGGATATGGTCCCTCCAGTTCCCATCCCGATCAGCACATGGCTAACTTTACCTGCTGTCTGATTCCAGATTTCAGGTCCTGTAGTTTTATAATGTGCTCTGATGTTGGACGAATTATAATACTGGTTCGTAAAATAGGCATCTTCGGTATTTGCAGCATATGCTTGGGCGAGGTATTGGGTTGATTGAAAATCATGCAATCCATTCGAATTCTCACAAACAACCACCTCTGCACCATAGCTCTCCAAAACCTCTATCTTCTCCTGGGAACAGGACTGGGAAACAAAAATCTTACTTTTATAACCCATCTCTTTGGCGATCATCGCCACACTGATCCCTGTATTGCCACTGCTTGCTTCAACGAATGTGCCCCCTTTGGGAAGCCTATTTTGTTTGATCGCTTCTTCCATCATGAATAATGCAACCCTGTCTTTGGCTGATTTTCCTGGATTATGGTATTCCTCTTTTATAAAAATATTGACCCCATAACGCGCTGATAGTTCAGTGTGTTTATGGAGTGCTGTATTTCCAATCTTTTCTCTTAGCAAAGTCTCTCCGAATTGAATGATGTTTCCTGTTATTATTTGGTTTCTTGTTATTATTTATAACGATAAGATACCCGTTTTTATTTCTAAATAAAACAACTACCAAGCCAAATTGTTGAAGGAAATGGCTGAAATGGTGTTAATACGCTAATTCTTATCAGAAAAGTTACAATTAAATATTTAAATTTGTTGGAAACCGTAACAATATGAAACCGAAATCAATCATCATAGCTGTACTATTAGCGTTGCTATTGCTTATTTTATTCAATAATAAGGAAGAAGCGACTTTTTGGTTATTTACAGAGATCAGGACTTCGAAATTGATCATTCTTGGGATATTCTTTTTGATGGGGGTAGCCGTTGGCGGGATATTATTCCGCAGGAAGGCAAAACACCCGAAAGAGTATGGGGTCTCGAATCCTAATGTGGGGTATTTGGCGCCTGAGGATGAGGAGTTTTTGAAGGATGAGAGAGATGGGTTATCGGATGATGATAGGGAGTATATCCGTAGGGATTAAGTAGTTTTATCCGTCATTGCGAGGAACGAAGCAATCTTCCAGAATGTCATGCTGAGCGTAGTCGAAGCATCTGTTCGTAGTCCAATGTACAGATCCTTCGACTCCGCTCAGGATGACAGAGGCCAAAGATTGCTTCGTCGTACCTCCTCGCAATGACGCGGAAAAGTCATTTCCATTCCCATATTTTTTTAGGAGAATCCGTAAATATTCCCCTGCTATTCCTTCAAAAATTAATGCTTTCAAAATGAGGAAGTTTAGAAATTATTTAAAAATAACTTTACAATAAGTTTGCAATTTCAGGTGAAAAGTCTACCTTTGCATCACTTCAAACAACGAAGTGGTTCTTTTAAACAAAGAATTCCGATTCCGTAGCTCAGCTGGTAGAGCAATACACTTTTAATGTATGGGTCCTGGGTTCGAGTCCCAGCGGGATCACAGAAAAAAGCAACTCTTTTGGAGTTGCTTTTTTTGTATTTAGTAGTTAGACCAAAGGCGCCATGCCTAAACTATTTTTAAATATTATTTCGAAGAAGATTCCATTTAATTTGATATTTTAAGCATAAGTATCTATTTCGCATACCGGTAAAGAAAATACCTTCCATAAGAACTCAATTTTCTTATAGTTAGCTTCGAAATAAAACCATACTGAAAGTATACTAAAAGTATGTAAAATGTATGCTTTACATACTTTTCCCATACTTCCACCCTGCTTAAACCTTACTTAAACCACGATTCTTACCCAAATTCAAACATATTTTGAAGGCATAGCATAGAAACGACTAAGAGAAAATGGATAATATTCGTTAAGATTTCTTGCTTAATCCAAAGGATTTGAAAAATATTAACCTACAATAAAGATTACCAATAGAAAATGTAGATAATTTGTATATACCATTGTAAGTAAATTACAGGATTTGTTGACTCATCCATCATATAGATTCGGTTCTTTCTTCATATTCTTGTAAAAACAAGTAATCATGAAAATAGGAAGGAAATCAATTTCAAATGTTGGCGGCATTTTATGGCTCGTTTTAATCACCATAAGCACTATCGCATTCCAATCTTGTAAAAAAGATAAAGACGATATTGAAGATGAAGATCTAGACCAAGTTTGGGGAGGATCTGAACGACCGTTTCCTATTTATACCATTGATGATGCCACCTATATTGTTAAAGAAGATGGGACGCTTTGGGCAAGAGGGCGAATATTTAGTACTTCCCCTGGTGTAAATAAAGCCGGATATATACAACTAGAAAGCAATGTAAAGAAAATTGCAAATGCTCATAATGCGGAGCGGCTATATGTACTCAGAAAAGACAATTCCGTATGGAGATCACCTATTTTACCAAGTGATGAAAAACCCGAATTTGTTAATCAAAAAGCTACGGAAAAAGTAGCAGACAACGTAAAAGATGTAGTGGAGGGCCAGTATTTCGCGGCACTATTGAAATATGATGGTACGGTTTGGGCACTTGGTAAAAATTCAAATGGTCAATTCGGATTAGGAACTGCTAGTGATCAAGAATTACCGCTTACCCAAATTGCCAGTGGTGTAAAGCAAATTGCTGTAGGATTTAATACTATTTATCTTTTAAAAAATGATAACTCGCTTTGGTCTGCTGGAGATGATAATTATGGCAAGCTAGGCTATCTTACCGACGGAGACCAACGCACTTTCGGGAAGGTAATGGAAGATGTGAGAATTGTGCGTGCAAACGGAAATAATGTTATGGTCATTAAAAAAGACCGCTCAGCCTGGTCTTTCGGCACCAATGCCAATGGTACCCAAGGTATTGGCGTTAGTCCGAGTGGCAGTATTGAACCCATCTACCCCCACCGAATTGCTGATCAAGTAAAAGAGGTCTTCCCCATGGGATATACCTGTTTTTTTCTTAAAGAAAATGGAACGCTTTGGGCATCCGGCACTAATAATTATGGACAAATGGGTATGGCTACACCAGATCGTAGTCTTATTTTTATCCAGATAGCGGAGAATGTAACTTACATGTCGGCACACAATTATAATCGCCATATTGTAATACTGCAAAACGATAAATACATGATGACCGGTCGCAATGCTTTTAAAGAAATTCAACAGTCAGCCATCCAAAAATTCACTACTTTTACTGAATTCGAAATGCCGTAGAACTAATCGATTAATACCAACAAATTGCAATGAATAATTTTACCAAAGCAGAAAATATCTTGAGTCAAATTAGTGACAAAACTAAACTTGGCGACTTAAGAAAAATCGCAAATGACATTAAAAGAGACCATGAATTAGCTTTGGAGCTGTGGTCATCAAAGGTGTTTTTAGCACGTCAATTGGCAATTTTAATCATGGATAAGAAGCAACTATCTCCAGAAACTATTGATAAGTTGGATAAAGATATTATGCAACATAATGAAAATGAAAGGATTCAATTAATTGACTGGTTAATGGCCAACCAATTATCAAAGGACAAAAATACAATTGCATTAATGAATACTTGGGAGAATAGTCCATCTTCACTCCAGAGAAGGGTTTATTGGTATTATCAAGGTCGTTTACGTTGGGTTGGGCAAAAGCCGACTGATAGTCAAGAATTATTATCAAAAATTGAATCAGGAATAGATAAGGAGGTATTAGAAGTGCAATGGGCCATGAATTTCACGGCAGGTTGGATAGGTGTTTATGAAAAAGAGCTCCGAAATCGATGTATTGCACTTGGTGAAAAAACTGGCCTTTTCAAAGAAAAAACAGTATCCAAAGGATGTACTCCGGAATATTTGCCAGAGTTTATAAGAATAGAAAGTAACAAGCGGAATTTATAATTCGCACATGATAAATACTACATCAATCCCAAATCCTTAACCTTTTGCAATAGGTTCACCGTTTTATTCACATTAAATTTCTGAAGAAGATTTCTTCGGTGGGTATCCACCGTTGCTGGGCTTACAAACAACAGTTCTGCCATTTGTACAGAACTTAAACCTTGTGCTAAATAATTTATTACTTCCTTTTCCCTGCGGGTAAGGGCAGGAATTTCCTCCTTCGGATTTACCTTGCTTATCGCCATAACTTTTTGAGCGGCTTCGCCAATATAAATCCCACCAGCGGCTATATTCGTAATAGCTCGCACAATCTCCTCCATCGGTGCACTTTTTAACAGGTAGCCCGATGCACCATGCTGCAACATCTGAAGCATCATATTCCGATCATCCAGATTACTCAAACCTAAAATGAGTAAATCGGGATAGGCTTGTTTTATTTCCGAACAAACCACCAACCCATTACCATCAGGCAATTGAATATCCAAAAGCAATACATCAGCCTCCAAAACCTTAAGCAAGTTCCGGAGTTCAGTTAAACTGGCTGCAGCCGCAAGCACTTTAATTTCCTCATGTGGTAACAGATAGCTACTCAAACCTTGTGTAATCAACGGATGATCATCACAAATAATCGTACGAATCATATTTTAAATTTGGCATGTAATCATAAAATTGGAACCTTCTCCTATTTGGGAATCAATTTTCAATTTTCCACCTAAGGCAATAACTCGATCTTCTAAATTATGAAGACCCATATTTCTTCTTATTTGGTTTGGATCGAAACCCTTGCCATCATCTTCCACCTCAATTAGCACAAAATTATCCTCCACTCCTACTTGAACAAGGATCTTAGAAGCATCCGCATGTTTCACCGCATTGGTTATCAGTTCCTGTATAATACGCAATAAGGGCAACTCTATATTGCTGTCCTTTAAGGATTCCAATCCTCGAGCATAAAAATTGATCTTAGTTGAAGTGGATTCCATTTGCTGACAAAAATGTCGAATGGCTTCCTCAAAACCATCATTCTTCAAAACGATTGGTTCAAGGTTATGTGCAGTTTGTCGAAGTTCTGAGATCACCGTCCCCAACTGTTCGGTTACAACCGCTAAATCCACTTGATGATGGGTATGTCCATCCTGATGGTGTTTACCTTGATGGTCCCGAGCAATACGTTCCACATTCATTTTTAATCCCGTAACCTGTCCGATCAATCCATCGTGCAAATCCCGGGCAAGCCGTTTTCTTTCCTGCTCCTCTCCTTCAATCAATGCTTTTGCCACATCGATTTCCCGCTGTTGTTTTAACAATAGGGTTTCCTGTATCGTTCTTTTCTTTCTAGCGTTCCAGGCATACCAAATCCAAAGTCCAATCAAGCCGGCAACCACAAGACCCGAAATCATGAAGGTTCGGTTTAATAGATTTCTACTTTCCAATAAGTTGATCGCTTGTTCTTTTTCGGCCGTACGGTATTTTGTTTCCAGCTCAGCCATCAGTTTTTTGAAGTCTAATGCCCCAAGGCTATCACTCAAGACTTTATATTCACGAGTCCAGCGATATGCCTGTTCAAAATTCCCCAAACTAGCCTCCATTCCCGCAATCTCATTGATCATCACTAATCGGCTTTTGCTCATCGTACCACGGGGATCTTCTAATAGCTCCGAAAGTTCCTTTTTTGCTGAAACCATATCTCCTGCTTCCTTATAAGCCTGTGCTTTCTCGTATTTTAAGGCAAATTTGTCCCAATACAGATTATATTGATCTGCTAATTTCATGCCTGCAGAAATTGCCTGTTGCGCCTCATCAAATTTCTTCTCTTTGATAAGAATCCTGGCCTTATTCTTATAGAATAGGGCTGCTAATTTTTTACTCGGCAATTTGTTCAATAAGATTTCCGATTTCTCCAATACATCTTTACACTTATCCAATTTGTTCTGCATATAATAGGTGTCGAACATATTATGATAAGCCCAAAGCAGGTTTTCGGTTTCCTGTTCAGGAGATTTTACCAAACTTATGGCCTTAAAATAATATTCTAATGCTTTTTCGTATTCCTTATGGTTATAAAAAAGCATTCCGACATCCGTAAAATAACTCATCAATAAATCTGAATCCCCAGATTTTAAGGCATAAGGAATACAATGTTTGATGGTGATGTCTAAAAATGCTTTATCATCATCTTTTTGTTGTTCCAATGCCCCATAATTATGCCATAACTTTGCCCTGTACCGATAGGATTCCTTAGTATCTATTTTCTTAAAGTATTTTTCGGCTTGCATGTAAATGGCTTGGCTCTTTGGGTTATTATTGCCATAATAAAATCCTGCCTCGTAAAATAAATAGATGCCCTGCAACAAATCCTTTCCACGGATCAGTGGCTTAGCCTGAAGAAGATATTTTTTAGCTTGTAAGGTATCCTGATACGACCAATAATCCGATAGTTCCAACAAAGCCTTAAAACGCTGTTCTTCCGTTGTCGCATCCTTCAAGGACTTATCAAGTTGCTCAATTTCCTGTCCCCAAATGATAAAATGGACCAAAGAGAAGCATAGCATCAAAAGATAATTTCGAATCATTTATTTGCAGAAGATGTATAATTAGTGCTTATAAAGATAACCAAAAAGCATCTACCAGAAAACAGGTAGTAAGAAATACGCCTTTTTAAGGATTGACCTAGGTTATGGATACCGTTATTTTTGTTTTAACCCAAAAAATATACAACTATGAAAACACACAAAAGAATATTCGCTGCCCTCTTCGCCATTGCTTTATGCCTATTTTACAGCTCCTGTAGCAAGGACGAAACTACGGATCCCATTGATAAGGACTACAAACAGATTTATGAAGAGAATTTTAACGGTGGTAAATCTGATTGGTTTACCGGAACCTATAACAACAATACGTATAACGTATCTATGGCCAATGGTAAATATATCCATAAGCTAACTGCCTTTTATTCTAATTATGCCTTTATGCAGCATAATTATTTTACCGACCAGGAGAAGAAACAGTTGATGGAGACATCACTCCAATTAACAAGTGGAAACGGCGCGGCGTGCATTGTTCTAAATGGAAAGCAAAGTGCAGTAGCTGGTCAGATTGACCAAATCTACCTGTACATTTCTAAGAACCAATACTTCTCCATTGCTAAAATTAAAGATGGAAAATCAGAGGTAATCTTAAATTGGACAGCTCATGAAGCAGTTGATATCACTAAACCGGCTACCTTTACAGCTGAATTGGAAGGTGGAAATCTTAAACTTGCGATTAATGGTACGGTAATTCATACTTGGAATAACAGCGGTATAAATACATTAAATGCGATTGGTTTAGGCCTTGCCCAATGGGAAGAGAATTCAGGATCTAGCAGTACAACTATTGAGTATGATTATTTAAGGTTGTATGTTGTTAATTAAGTAAACATTTCCTTTTAGAAAGGGATTATGGATATAGAATTTCATAATCCTTTTTTTTGTAAAACATTCTCAGCAATACGCTGGACTACAAGCATTTTTGAAATTTTAAGAAAAGAAATAAATGAAAGTTTATTCCATAAGCGATATCCTACCGCATTTAAATCAATCTCTTGGTTATTACATCGGCGTATTTGAAGATACCCCCGACCCTATTTTAGAATGGCCACACAGACACGATTTTTATTCCTTGGTCTGGTTCACAAATGGTGAAGGATTTAATGTAATCGACTTTAAGGAATATGAAATTTACCCAAATAGAATTTTTTCTATTAACCCTAAACAGATCCATAATTGGAATTATTCCATTGACAGCTGTGGATACTTTATTCTTATTGATGCCCCAAATGCAAAACAATTAAATGTTGATTTTAATTACCCCTTCCTTGATCTATTGCAAGAAGACATTCCTTTTATAAAGGAGATTTTTGATCGCATGCTCTCCGGAAACAATCAATTATCAGGTATATCTTATTTACTATCCCTTTTACGACCAAATATAGCTTTCAGCCCAACTTCAAACTCTGTTATTTCAGATTTTAAAGAACTTATTTCCGAAAATCTTGACAAAAACCACAGTATAGATCAATATGCAAATGAACTTGGCATTACTTCAGGTCTATTGAACCAAACCTGCAAAGATGAAACTGGTCTATCAGCTAAGCAATTACAACTGGAACTGAAAATTACCGAAGCCAAAAGATTGATGTTATATTCGTCTTTAAACACCAGTGAGATTGCTTTTAAGTTGGGATTTGAGGATAGTTCCTATTTTGCTAGAATCTTTAACAAGAAAGCTGGTTATTCTCCTACCGGATTCCGAGAAAAGTACCTAAAAAATAGTATAAAGTCCTAACCCTGTGGCCACTTCTTAGACTAATTTTACTATTAAAAAAGATGAAATTAGTAGCCATCCTTTCGCTTTTAATATGCAGTATAAATGCAAGCGGACAAACAGATAAAATTATGAGTCAGTCTGAAAGGTATAAACTGGGTTTGGAAAAACTCAAAGAAATAGACGGTGAAGCCGGTGAACATGTTATCAATAGTTTGGCCGATATATCGCCAGATTTAGGTAAGTATATTGTTGAATATGCCTTTGGCGATATCTATTCAAGAGAAACATTGGATCTGAAATCAAAGGAAATTGCTGTAGTGGCTGCATTGACTGCCATGGGCAATGCCCAACCACAGTTAAAGGTGCATATAATTGGGGCTTTGAATACTGGAAGTTCAATCAATGAATTGAAAGAAGTGATCTTACAGATGTCCGTTTATTCGGGTTTTCCAAGTAGTATTAATGGGATGAACGCCCTTAAAGAAGTACTATCAGAAAGACAAAGAAAAGGGATAAAAGATAATTTAGGAAAAATTGCAAATGTGAATAAGGTATCAGATCGTAAGAGTTTAGGCGAACAGGAATTATCGGCTTTAGATAGTCTGCAAGTAGAAAAACTTAAAAACACGTATGATGATTTTTCACCCGAACTGGTTCAGTTTACTCTCGAATATGCCTATGCTGATATTTTTTCAAGAGATAATTTAAGTAAAAGACACCGGCAGATAGCTACAATTTCTGCCCTAACCGCCTTGGGAACAGCCCAACAGCAGTTAAAATTTCATATAAATGCAGGGTTAAATATTGGATTAAAAGAGGATGAAATAAAAGAAATTATGCTATTGATGACTGTTTCCTCAGGCTTTCCTTCAGCCATCAACGGCACAAATGCTCTGAGAGAAGTTTTAGCAGGAAGGTAGCTCACCTTCCAGCTCTGCCCACTCTTACTTATTATGCAATATTAAATACCATCTATTTATTAAATATTTTTGTTAATTAATTTTTTAAAGCATAAATTAGAATTAACACAAAACAAACCAATTACCCATATTAATGGATATTTTCAATTTACAAATGCATGGCATTTCTAAAGGCCTTAAGGTTGGGGACCTTCAAATCGCAGATGTAGGCGAAATTGTTCCTGCTTCCTTGATGGTTCATGATCTGGATGGGCTACAACCCATCGGGTGCACCTATATGAACAATTGGGGTTGTGAACGTTTGGGTACTTCGGTGGATGAAATCAATCATCTTGGCGAGTCATATTACGATCAATACTTTGTAAAAGAAGAGTCTAAGCACATATTTGTGGGGATGGACAATTACCTGAAGATCGGCGATTTCGACAAGCAGTATAATTTTTTTCAACGGGTAAAACTTCATAAAGATGATTTTTACACTTGGTTTTACACCGTCCTCAAGGTTGTTTCCTTTGATCTAGGTATTCGAATGGATCATAAAATCATTATTCTATCCTCACCAATCATCGGAATGGACCATCTCATATCCCGAGTGAATAAAACGCTGGAACAAAATAGCTTTATCCAAAATAATTATAAGAAATTTGCTTTATTGACAAAGAGAGAAAAAGAAATCATTAAACTGGTAGCTAATGGTAAATCCACTAAGGAGATTGCTGAAATGCTATTCTTATCCCCACTAACCGTTTCAACCCATCGAAAAAACCTGATCAGAAAGATTGAATGCGAGAATTTTGCGGATCTCTTAAAATTTGCCGTAATTTTCGATTTGATCTAAACTTTCACACAAAACTACTTCCTGCCCAAATAATTAATTCGCCTTCTTCCTAAAATAATAAGGATCATCAAAATTCTTATTCTTCTGTATATAGGCAAATCCGCCTTTGATATCTATAATCCAATTGAATCTATGGATCATGTCCGCTCCTAAATAATTGGAGCGTTGTTGAAAACCATCGCCTAAAAAGAAATTTGCAGGAACTTCATTAAATTGAAAAGCACCTAACTGAAAATTCGGTAAAACGGAAACCATATTATGAACTTCCTGACCTGAAGAATTTTTCATTATCTTTTTCTCTATAACCGGAAGCTCTTCCAACTTAAGATCTTCTGAAATTTTTTGCTTATAAAGGACAGCTCCAGAAAATCCAGATTGAAGTAAAAATTCGTCGGTTTGCATCTTCTCCCCGCTACTACTTGATGCTTCTACAAAAAGTTGACCCCTATTTAGTTTAAGCGGTAATTTGCTGTATGCCTTAATATCCGGCAACCCTTCGTAAACCACAAATTTAGAGGCATCAAAATCCATCTTAAACACCTTATTTTGGAACATTTTTAACCCAATTTTACCCTCAGCACCATAGCCTGTAAGTTCATTATCCCAGATCCAGATACTATCTACCGTAACTCCAGCTACCTGAATGCGATTAACCTTGCTCAAACCTTCAGGAAACTCTGTCGTATCAAACTTCACCGAACTCATTTTCCGCTCCCGATTAGGTGCCAATGAAGCTTCCTGCATAGAAATCTGGAACATGAGATCAGCAGAGTCCTTTTCATTGATCAAGCCTTTAACCAAAATATTGTAATGATCATTAAGCTTAAATGGAATTGTATCTTGACCATTTGCAAAACCTACAACAGAAATACAAAGAAGGAAAATTAAAAAATATCGGTTCATCTGGAAAATATCTTAATATTATTTCAAAAAATGAAACTTTATAAAAGATTAAAAAAAGGTACTAAGGTATACCAAAGGATATACATAAGCGCAATGCCCATAATGCCATCAATACGAGCAGGTTTATCGGCTTTATTGATGTATTGGTAAAGTAAATATAACAACCAACCGCCGTGCAAAAAGGCTACATAGATAATATCTGAATAAACCCAATCCAACAGCACATCCTTCTTCAAAAGAAGTACAGAACTCATGGACAACAAAACGGAAAGCCCCGCCAAATAAGTCGCCCTCACCTTACCAAGCCTAACCACCAAGGTTCCTTTTCCAGCAGCTAGGTCGGCATCATGATCAGGTATTCCCGCCATGATAATCGCCGGAACAATGGAAAAGAACAAAGGAATACCAACCACCCAAGAATAAATATTATTCAACGCTCCACCCTGATAAACAAAACCACAGATAATAACGGCAAAACTATGCGTAAACCCCACCACAATCTCGCCCCAACCATTGTAGGAAAAACGTAAAGGCGCGGCCGTATAAGATACCGCAATCAAAAACAAAAGGACAGTAACCAACAAAACTTGCATAGCAGAGGCAATAGCGAATATGCCCATGAACACACAGAGAACCGCCAATACTATCAACAGATATTTTAAGGAATTGGTATAAGCTTTTTCACTCAACACACCATCGACCAATACCCTTGATCCCCCAGAAAATGTACTGAAATGCTTATTCAACCGATCGGTTTCCCGATCTAAATAATCGTTACTGAAAACCGTGATCACCTCGATCACAAAAAGATCCAGATATCCCAATACGAAAATCCAAGGGTTAAAAGACCCTGCTAGTTCTGCATACAAAAAGGCACCGATAGCATAGGCAAAGAAGGTCATGGGATAGAATTGCAATCTGATCGCCTTGATCCAGGGCATGACCTGGTCCATCAACTTTTCCCAAGGAGTAAGGACGCCATTTTCAAGCGCCTTTCCTTTCTGGTAGGCCTTAGTCAGCCACTCCTCCTTTTTTTCATCAGAAGAATGTTTTACCGGACTGATCAGCATACTCCTTACAGGACTCACCCCACAGAATTTTAAAGTAGCATTTTCCAAAGATCTTCTTGAAGGTGCTCCATTGATCAAACGGTCTATCAATACAGGCGTATCCATGGTAATGATCAACTGGGCAGTTTTTGGGCTGAGCAATTTTTTAAAGGCATCCGGTTGAATCTCGTAAAAGGCAAACCCAGGAACAAACACCCGATCGATAAATCCCTTTAATAAGGCCGGCATATTTCCCCACCAGGTCGGATAGACAAAAACAAGATGATCCGCCCATTTGACCAACCGTTTGGCCTCTTTGAGGTCTTCCTCTTCAAATTGATCCTGCGGGGAAGGGATCTGAACATGCAGATCGAAATGAAGGTCAGCGACATGCAAGTATTCCACATGCGCCCCAGCTGCCCTTGCCCCTGCTACATAGGATTCGGCCAAGGCCGCATTATAGCTGTCTTTACGGGGATGCCCCAAAATAACCAAAACCTTAATGCTTGCTTCCTTCATACCTGTTCTTTTAGAAAGAACAATAAAGCCAAGCAACTGTTTAATCGAAATACAATTCTTCCGCCAATCGTTTGATTTTTGGTATTATATTGGAGATATAGGTCCTGGAACTTTCCAATCGCTCAGGAATATGTTGATCAGTCGGGTCCAGGTCTGCAGCCAAAGTTAAATTTACCCCAATTATATTCTCCCTCAACGTATAGATATAATCTACATTGTTTTCAATATCCCAATGCACGATGCATTTTTTCGCTGCATCCACCTGCAGCTCCTTAAAAATTTCAAACCCCTGCTCCCATGCTTGAATATATCGATGTTGAACCAATAATTTCTCCAGCAATTCTACATCTGCATGAATGGCAATTTCTTCTTGATACATGATCATCTAATTTTGTGTTAATCCATTAACTATCAAGATCAAAATTAGAAGCTACAAGTCGTATATAGGTTTCAACTTATAGAACTGAACCAATACCATCAACCGCAGTCAATAGCCAGGTTTACAGATGCTTAAAAGTTCGGATTTATAAATCCGATCAAGTTAACTGTGCTGTTGCCGATATGCAGTGGGTGTCAATCCGGTGCTGTTCTTAAAAACCGTATTGAAGGCCGTCTTGGAATTGAATCCAGAAGAGAATCCGATCGAAACGATATTATAAGGCATCATCTTTGGATCTAACAATAGTTCTTTGGCTCGCTCTACTCGGAATGAATTGATGAACTGGAAAAAGTTTTGCTGAAAACCGTTATTGATGATGTAGGACAATTGATGGCTACTGAGTTCCATTTGATTAGCCAATTTCAAGAGGTTTAATTCCGTATCCAGAAAAGCCTCCTGCTGTTCCATCAATTGCATCAATCTTTCTTTACCAGCCATAAGATCCTCATCACTCATCAATTTGATCTTTTGTTGGTTGGGTTTGGACTCCTCTTCCTCCGATTTTTCAAGCTCTTCAACAATGTCCAAACCTTTAGGGAATATCTCCTTCTGTCGGATGGAGTAAAACGCGACCAAATAAAGGATAAACAAGAAGAATAGATTCGCAAAAATATTCAGGTTCCTATTGGGCAAGAGCAGGTTATAAGCAAGGATCAAAAAGGATGATGCTATAAAAGAATAGATAATATATTTTATCCACCGCAGATCCACATCTTGGGTATGGGATGAAAACGATTGGATAAGCTTTTGATGCCGATGTACCTTAAAATACGCCAAAACCACACAGGTAATGGCATGGCTAAAGAACAGGACCAAAATCAGGATATGATAAGTCTTTTCAGATAATACTTCTTTTAAGGACAGGGCAATCAGTATCAGGAGTGGAACCAAGAAAAGAATAATTCGATATTTCCCGAATTTATAATCTGGATTAGTATAATAATAAACACTGATCAAAAAGGTAAGCGGCACCAAAAATTGAATGAATACCATGCCGATTTGATAGATAACATGATGTTTTAATGATCCAAGATAAAGCATTTCATCCAACCAGAATGTGGACCAGAAAATAGCAAACACCCCGAACCAAATATTCGCCTTCCGATTGACTTGTACAGCATGGCTGAAATTAAGAAATGCAAGGAGGAACATTCCTCCAATTAGAAAAGCTTTGATCAGGACTTCGAAAGTAAACATCTGTAGGTATTAAAACGGCAATATACACAAAGTTTAAAGCGCCAATTTACACAAAGTCGTACAAACCATTCTTCCAGCCTAAAATTTTATTGGAATCAGCCTGGAGCCAATTCTTCAGTACCGTAGCATAGACCTTCCGAAAGTCTTCTGTAAATATCAAATCCCCTTCATGAAGGTTTTTCAGATCCGGAAGCGCATTGAGCATCCCTTGTTTCTTCAATCCTCCACTGATAAAGAAAAGTTGATTGGCCGTTCCATGATCAGTACCATTGCTGGCATTCTGTGCCACCCTCCTTCCAAATTCCGAAAAGGTCATCAATAAGACATTCTTGAAAAGATCATGTTTTTTCAAATCGGCAACAAAAGCTTTTACCGCTTCATTGATTTCCTGGAATAACTTCCCTTGTCTATCATTCTGGTTCACATGGGTATCGAAACTTCCGATAGATAGGTAATATACCCGGGTATTGATATCCGATTTGATAAGCGAGGAAATGGTCTTGAATTCCTTTCCTAATCCTGAGTTTGGATAGGAATCAGCAGTTGCTTTGGTCTTGCTCTTATCAAAGATATAATCGGCATTATTGATGGTTGAACCTAAGGTGCTGTACAGATAGGAAACCGTTTCTTCCTCATGATCATGTTGCTGGGCTAGGGTTTTAAGATAATTTTCCTGGCTCAACTGGTATAGTTTCCGTGGCTCCTTGAACGCAAAAGCCTTATTATTCTTTCCTTTTAGGGCCAAGCTCAACATATCATCCACCTCCAATGCCTGTGTGGGATGCGGACAATCGTAACAGGCTTCATCCAAATACCTTCCTAACCAACCTGTTTCCAGGTATTCGTCCGATCGGCTGGCCGAATGCCAAATATCCATGCTTCGAAAATGGGATTTATCCGGATTTGGATACCCCACATTATTTAAAACCGCCAGTTCGCCCTGTTCATATAATTTATTGAAAAAGCCAAGGTTAGGATTGATGCCGGCCTCATCATTCAGGCGCAGGGAATTTTTGATTCCAATTTGGCTTCTTTCCCGAAAATAAATATCATTTCGGGTCGGGATGATGGTATTCAACCCATCATTTCCGCCTGTAAATTGCAGTACTACCAATATATTCGGCCTATTTTGGAGTGAATTATCTATTTCCAAGGCCTTCAGAAAGTTTGGTAGCATCATAGATGCGGAAACCAAACTGCCCATCTTTAAAAACTCTCTTCTCTTGATATACATATTCTCAGGATTACATCAGCTGATATTCCGGTGTGGACATCAAGTTGATCATATTCATTTTTATTCCCTCATCTGCAAAACGTGTAGCAACTTTTTGAACGCTTTTATTTGGTGATTGCAGGATATAGTCCACTAATTTCTTGCCTTTGAATGTATCATTGACTTGATTCCAGTCGATTTCGATCTGGGGGTTCTTGAATTGTCTTAAATTGCTGTTCTTATTCTTGGTCCCCATGTCCAGATCGTCATCCAGCGGCGCATCGTAGACCATCGGCCTTAAGCCAGTCCAGATTTGTGGCATCTGAAGCCGGAGCATCAAGGTGGAACTATCGATCCAGGCTTTTCCATTCGGCCATCCGGCCACATTGGGTGGATATAACAACATTTGGCCCAATAAGCGTTGATAATCTATAAGATTTTCGGGATGTGCCACTTGCATGGGCATAATACGCATCATGCCTACCATCAATTCAATGGGTGATTTTATACGGTTGCCAATATGTTGTGCTTCGTAGAACCAATCGCTCAGAAAGATGCTATCCATTAATTTTCGGATATCATAATTAGCTTGATAAAAGATGGAACTTAATTCTTGTACCCTCGCTTCATCTACTTTTTCATTCACGAAGAACTTATAGATCTTTTCGGTTATAAACCGAGCCGTTTCTTCCTTTTCTAAAATAATATGAAGAACATCCTCTCCAGAAAAATTACCCTTCTTCCCTAAGAACGTCTTTTCTCCAGTATCATGCTGATTCTTCCGTTCTATGAATTCTCCTTGCTTATTGTATGCCCAGCCCGTAAATGCCCTCGCCCCTTCCCTTACATCTGTTTCCGTATAATTCCCCCTTCCCATGGTGAATAATTCCATTACCTCCCTTGCAAAGTTCTCATTGGGATGGCCTTTTTTATTCTGTTGGTTGTTCAGGAAATTCAACATGGAAGGCGATTGGCTGACGGCAAACAAGAGATCCTTAAAATTACCTAGGGCATGCCGACGGATGCTGTTCAGCAATTGTTTGCTAAACCTGGGATTAACAGATCGACTCGCAAAATGGCCGTGCCAGAAAAAAGCCATCTTTTCGTTCAGTTGGGCCACGGAAAGGATCATCTGGTTCATGAAATCGATATTTAGATCCAGGTTCTGGGAACGGTTTAATTTTTGGGCCTGTTTCCGCTTCTCCGCATTGTCCATAGGGTTATAAGCATCTTCCGTTGGCTGCTCTGGCTTTTGGAAATTCACTGGCTGGAACTTCTGGGGCTTAGTTAAGCTGCGGTAGAGGTCTTTGATACTGCTTTTATCAATGGTCGGAATCTGTTCCAGCGCTGGCCCAAAACCTGCGCGCCATAATAAATGCAATTTTTGGGTTAAGGTTTCCCCTTTCATAAGGCGGTTTTCTAATTATATACCAATTTACGTAAAAATTATAACAAGTGATTTATGAATTTATTGTAAATTGTCGGGTAATTTTTTACCTATTGAATTAAACATTATGCATCCAAAAAATATAGAACGCGTTTATAAAATGTCTTTCGCAGGGGTTTATCCGATGTATATCCAAAAAGCGGAGAAAAAGAACAGAACAAAAGCGGAAGTTAATGAGATTATCTATTGGCTTACGGGTTATGATGAAAAGACCTTACAGAAAGCCATAGATGAGAAAATAAACTTGGAGGATTTTTGCGGGAAAGCACCAAAGATGAATCCGAATGCTGTAAAAATCACCGGGGTAATCTGTGGCGATCGAATTGAAGAAATTGAAGATAAGCTGATTCAACAGGTTAGGTATTTGGATAAGTTGATAGACGAGCTGGCCAAAGGAAATTCAATGGAGAAGATTTTAAGGTCATAATCTTTTGTAAATATGATAAAAGGATCTATTACTCTGTAATATTTCCATTATGCAAACGATTGAATGATTAAGGCTGGTTTTCCAGCGTCTTTTATTCATTATCTTGGAATAAATGAATGAAATGATGAAGAAACTAGCCATAATCAGTTTTTTGATCTGTGCCAGCAACCTAACCTTTGCACAATCAGAAAACGACCTTTCCTTTTTTAACAAAAAAAACCTGACGACTTTAGCCAGAAAGGCGAATCAACAAGCGATCCAAGAAATCCAACATCCGGTTTTGCGTGAAGTTGCAAACCAGATCAAAAATGGAAAGTACCCATTAGCGGAAAGATTCAAAACGTATGAAAGCTTCTTTGACCCTAAAATTCTTGCTAAAGAATTAAAAACCAGCCCTTATTCCCAATTTGAAAATCCTACCGGAATTTATTTTTCAGCAAATGAAGAAGTTCTTGTCTGGGTTGAAGAAAATGAAAACCAAAAACTAAACTTATTGGTCACCAATTGGGATGATGAACATTTTAGGATGCACTCCTATCCTTTAAAAGCTGGATTAAATAAATTCCAAGTAAAGGATAAGGGCAATTCATATATCCAACATTTCTATGATGAAGGAAAACCCTTTAAAAAATTAAAGATCCATATCCTTTCTGGTAAAATAAACGGTGTGTTTGATGCACGAAAAGATGATAATAACAAGTACCAAAAGATGCTGAGTTCAGCCTATGGTCCGGTTATCGATTTAGTAGGTAAAAAAGTACACCTTGCCTATTCCAAAGAATCGTTAAAAAAAGGGACCCCAGAAAATGGTAAAGGATTAGTAGCACTATATGATTCGATAATCCGTATTCAGCACGAGATCATGGGTTTGGTAAAATATAAAAAAGAACCTAAGAACCATATGTTTGGCCGCGTAATTTGGAAAGGATTTATGCATGCAGATGGATTGGGTGCCGCCTTTCATGATAATACCATGAAAGATCTAGCGAACATCAATCGGCTACGGAAAAATTCTTGGGGAGTTGCGCATGAATTTGGCCATGTCAACCAAGTAAGACCAAATATGAAATGGACTGGTACAACGGAAGTAACCAATAACATATATTCCGTTTGGACACAATATCTATACAATTCCCACTCCCCTAAATTGGAACATGAAAAACTAAAGGATTACGATGAGCCTAAAATTGGAGGAAGGATAACGGCCTATATGGAATCTGCATTTGTGCATAACCAACCTTGGTTAACCCAAGCGGGTCCAGACCGTTGGGATAGAGAGCGAAAAAGAGATTGGGGTGGAGATCATTTCGTTAAATTGGTTCCGCTATGGCAATTACAATTGTACTTCCATGAGGTTGGTGCAGGTAAGAAATGGGGGAATAAGGACTTCTATGGTGACATATTTTATAAAGCTATCCAAGAACCTGTTTCAGATCAGGAATCTGAAAGCTACTATCAATTACAGTTCGTCAAGAATGCTTGTAAAATGAGTGGATTAGACTTAACCGATTTTTTTAAAAAATCTGGGATCCTTGCTCCGATCGATCTTATTGTAGACGATTATACAGTTGGGCGAATGAAGATCACAGAAGCGGACATAAAGGAAGTAGAAAAATATGCTTCCCAGTTTCCGAAACCAAGTAGTCCTGTTATCCATTATCTTACGGCGAACAGTATAAATATCTTCAAAGATCAAGAAGAATTAAAAGGAAATATTAACGAAGGATTTTCGAAGGAAAAGGATCGTTTGATCATCGATAATCTAGCTTGGCCAGGTGCGGTTGCATTTGAGACGTATCAGGGCGATAAATTAGTCAAAGTCGCATTCCGTGGTGCTGGTTTCACCAATAACCAACACACCATTGTTCATCTTCCAATTGGTTCCACCAAAGTAAAGGCAATTGGTTGGAATGGGGAGAAAATAGATGTAATTTAAGCTTGTAGATACTTTGTATATAGGTATTAATAGCCTTTAAACAAGGTTGGCATATTTTTTATCCTGATATGAGTACACCAATTCATATCAGGATGAAAATAGCACAATCACTAATTTTAGGCGTTTTAGCCCTTTCTCTTACTGTCGGATGTTCAGGTTCTGGAGACAAATCCAAGTCTGGAGAAACAGAAAACGAATCAGGAGGATTATTTTCTTCCGGTTCTAAAAATGAGGCGCAAGAAATCATAGATTTCAATAACAAGATGGTTCAAACGGAAAATAACCACAATAGTTTTATCCGTAATTACATCCGCGCAGTCGATAATCTGGATTACTTCATCAAACAAAAGATGGCCAATCCAGAGGCCATAGCTATACCTCCCATTTTGGTAAAACCTGTAATGGTCAACCAATTAAAAGATTTAAAAGCCCCAAGCTCATTAAAAGGTGATTATGCAGTATGGATAGACAGCATGCAAACCAGTTTCACTGCCCTGCAAAGCCTATATAAGGAAATGGAAAACTATAAATCTGCCGAAGATTGGAAAGAAGACAGTGGAAAAAAAATGGAGCATTTTAGAGCCAAGGGTTTAGCAGAGATAGATAAGAATGAAAAGGCCTCAAAAGCAATTTTTACTGCATTGCGTCCTGAAGCGGATAAAGCAGAATCGGAAATATTGAAGGATCATCCTTTTAAGGATCAGATTATTTCTTCTAGAAAAATCATGGAATACTGTAAAGAAATAACCATGGGTACTTATGATGATGTGAGTAACCAGACTTTCAAAGCCAACTTTGAAAAACAGTACAATGAATTGGAGACTTTATTGAATAAAAATAAGGAAAACCCGATCAAAGGGGATCAATACGAAAGTAACAACCGAAGATTTAATACATTCAATGAAGCAGTGGATACCTATTTGGGGAAAATGCGCATTATTCAACGTGAAATGAATTCGTCAAGCGAGATTTCGGAAGGAGCATTTACCGATTTGGACAATGCTGCCCAAACGGTGGTGAGCACCTATAATAATTTTGTAAACTAATTTTTTACCGGTGGAATTTGGAGATCACTTGGATGATCGGAAAAGCCACCGTTTCTGATGGGGCGAGGGGTAGATATCGTCTGAAACTGTAGAATAGTCTTGGTATTCTATTCATTCGTCCCATTGGATTATTGATATCCGGAAAACGTGGATCATGGAAAGCAAAATTTCCTGCAAAAAGGATATCCTTGATCATCCAATCGTTGACCGATTTCTTTTCTAAAGGGAAAGGTAAATTCTCCTCTTTTAATCCCATATACTTGACCAAGGTATAATGGAGTTTATTCATCCATGCCAATACCCCCAATTTCTTGTAAACAAATTTCAATCTGTCCCCATCCAATTTTTGGTATTGGGTATGGTATAAACGGGCAACATCACATAGTTGCCTCAAACCAATGCCATAGCCCACTTGATGGCTAAGGATATGTACATTGAGCATGATGGAATTTAAAAATGGATTGGGCATATGAGTCTGAAAACCTTGACTGAAAACGGGCTCAAATGGTGCTTTTTCTTCACACAGAAGCCTTTTCAAGAATTTTAGGTTCCATGGATTTCTAGCTTGTATCAGTCGTTGATGATGTTCTACATGAAGACCTTTCCAGTCGTATCCACAGCTATATCCAGCATGGAAATGGATGTTCGTTTTCAGATCTACCATGAGCTTGAAGGCCTTATTATAGGGAAAGCCCCGTTCAAAATACCAATCGATATCTCCGCAAACACGCAAAAAAGGATCCGGATAATATTGGGCAACAGCCTGCCCCTTTTGAAGAATTGGCCGAATACCCTCCTCATTATACAATCTATCCAATTCGGAAATGATCGTATTCATTTTCTCGTTTTTTTCCCTGATCTGCTGTTCGCGGAGGATCATTTTATATAACATAGGCTGCTCGGGCATAAAGTAAGAAGGAAGTTGTTGGGCTGCATGAGCAATTAACCCATCGAGCGTCTGAAAGTAGGCTAGTCTATATACATTTTCCCAATCTGGGTTTTTTAGCTCCTGAAATTTATCCAATGCGAGGGGTTTTCCCCATAAGGCAAATTTCAGGAGATCTAAAAAAACCACAACGGATTTTGATATAGGATATCCTGCTTTATCATCGTGCAACAAATAATCCTTCTCGGAAGAAATGCGTCAGGATCTGCCGAACATCCGTTTGTGCCCTTTGGGCTTCCACTTCGAAAGTCCGCAGAACAAAGTCCACGGCATCCTGTTCTTCAAAATCCCTCCCTTTAAACTCTTCAATGATCATGGCGGCCGACTCGGAAAGGGTAAAAACACGGGCCATATCGAGCATTTCCAATCCAGGTTGCAACATGATGTAATCATTGCCAACCTTTCTGACAGATAAGTGGGTTAAAAATTTCATAGGTAGATGATTTTTAATTAGCTCGCACGCATCTTACGTTCTTGAACGGTGATTCGATGACATCAACACCAAGGGTTTCTACATTCAGCAGTTCCGCCTCCATGATATCCCCCAAAGTATTCGTCATCAACAAACTGTAGCCCCCTAGTCCAACTAAACCCAATATATTGGCTCCATTGGTCGAACTCCAGTATTCGCCGGTAATACCAAGATTACCAAAGGTTACCTGCAATAAGCCTTCAACTAAGCCTACGGAAAGACTTCCGCCATTATAATTAAAATGGAGATCATTGCTTGGATAAGGCGCTGCGGTCCCTGTAGCGTTGGTATATTCGAGATAACCAAGGCCACCTGTGGCACCCGTGGTATTAGCCTGTCCGTTAAGATATAATGGTGGTGTTCCCGTCAATGCCATAAGGTCATTATTGGTTGGCATGCGCCATTTACCTGCTGGATACACTTCTGCACAAGGATCACCATTCACCCCAAAACTTTGCGGAACAAGGCCTTTGAAGGAAAAGAAGGTGTTTCTTTCAGAAGAATGGGCATAGGTATGGTGAAAGCGATAAGGATTGTGTCCACCTGCATAATACAGGTTTGCACGACCCCAACGCACTCCTCCCACAGTCAATGGCGATTCGATCAGATTGACCAATAACCGGTGATCATTGGCTACTACCGGGGTTACATTAAAAGTAAACACCGATGGTGTAGCGGCTAATAAAGCACTGAAAGATCGTACAGTATTATCGTCAATATTTAAAGAAAGATCGGTCATGGTCACCGTCAGGTTATTAATTGCTGCTGTACTTGGTGTATATACATAGGCGATTTTCCGATCGGCATAGGGAGGTTCAATATCTACAAAATCTGCCCAATCAATACCGTTGGCTGCAGCTGTAAGAGTTCCCCAAGTACCCGATGCCAAGTCAAATGTCCCTGAGTAGGTCGATAAGCCTGTAACTGAAACTACCGCAGAGGCCATGTCTGCAAACATCCCCATGGTATTCAATTCGATTCCTATCCTGGATACCATATGATCAAATACGATACTGACAGGAACATCGATTGGGGTTGGTCCTGTTGGAACGGAAAATGTACCTGCATCATACAGAATATCTTTGTTGGCAGGTAATGAAAGCGAAGTCACGGTAGGTGTTGCTGGGTTGACATCTACCGGTGATTCACTATTGTTATAGGATAAAGCATACCATTTATAATCCACACCTTGATCCACTTCGATCTCTGCAGGGACATCTGATGTCAGTTCTGTTGAACTGACGAAGCTATTATCCGCCTTATAGAGGTAAAGCCTATATTTTACCCCGGAATCCATTGCTGCTCCCATTACCTGTTTAGAAGCTCCTTTTCGGGAACTCGATTTGATCATTTTTCTACCTCCTGCGGTCCCTAATTCGTGGTCTACAGAAAGGGAAGCATCGAAACCGGCGAAATGCAATTCTGCGACTTCCTTAGCACTAACTTCCTTGGAAGATGCCGAAGCCTTCGCTTCGCCTTGGGCGTTCTTTATACTTTCATCGATTCCATCTACTCGTACCGAAATCTTAGTTTTTTTTGGAATGGCATCATCCGCGTTCATTTGTTTGGAACATCCTACTAGAAGAAAATACGCGGTACCAAGGAAAATAACACCAGCTACTCTCCAATTGAAGTGATTTGTCAACTTTTCCATAATTTGTGTAATTAGCTAGTTTTATAAATCGTTATCATCCATACCGCCTGTTCCCTCATTCCAATCGCCTACGGATGGATTGGGTGAGGCAGTTACTGATTCGGCAGCAATTCCTTGCTCGAGCTCCACGTGCGTAACAGACATGCTAGGCACGATATAATCTTTTCTTTCATCATTTTTCATAATATTGTCTGTTTTGGGTTATTTTGTTATAATAGGATTTATAATTACCTATCAGTTAATTACACTTTTATGAACATTCCATCAATAAAAATTGAACCTTATCGTAATCTTGAAACTCAAAAATAATTTTAGCGGTACTCTTGGAAATAATATTTACAGCAGGTAGATAATCGTAGGTATTTATGCTTGTTTCTGGGTGTCTAGCATTTATAGGAACAATGTTAAAACAAATATTTCATTATTACAAGCTTAATATTGTCTTAACATTAATTTTTTATACTATTAAGCTTTTTTAGCAATATTTTGTAGATATACAGCTACTTTATAATCTATATCATTATCTATTTAAGATATTTTTGTCTTATTAGATTAATTAAAAACCTAAATTTCCTCATCCAGCCTTTTTTTACTGGTTCTTCGCCATATCCATATCCGTAGCCATAACCATAGCCTAAAGAAAAATCTACGTCATTCAGTAAAAAAGCCATTTTCTTCAGTTTCCCTTCTTCAAAACAGCTTTTGGAAACCTCTAAAAGTCTCTTGTCCAAAAATTGTGCTCGAACGACATAAATGGTCAAATCGGCAAGTTCAGAAATCAAAAATGTATCGGTCACTAATCCCACCGGAGCCGTATCTACAATGACAAAATCATAATTGTCCCTGCCGTATTGGATAATCTCCTCAAACCGTCCATTCATGAGCAATTCTGCTGGATTAGGGGCGATATATCCCGAATAAATTAAGTCAAACCCAAAACCCTTCGCTTGCGGAATGATAAGGTCTTCAACCTGGTAATTTTCGTCTACCAGGAAATTGCTGATGCCTGGTTGGGTATGCCGAAGGTAGGTCAGGTTGAGATAAGCGAGGATTTTTGGGGACCGGATATCCGCCCCGATCAATAATACCCGTTTATTAGCAAAGGAAAGTACTTTTGCCAGGTTAGTGGCAATGAACGACTTCCCTTCACCTGCTATAGTGGAAGTAACAAAATACACCGAAGCTCCTTTAACGTTCTTGCCCATCAGGAACCGAAGGTTGGTGCGTAAGATCCTGATAGCTTCTGCAAGCGCGGTCCGATCACTTTCTGCCTTGATGTCCTGATGAGATCGGGGCACTTCGCCTAAGACCGACACATCCCCTATCTTCAGTAAATCGGCCTTGCCCTGCACCTTGATATCCAAAGAAAACTTAAGGTAAAGCAGGGATAATGGCAATAGAAAGCCTATAGCCATGGAAATTGGCATAACCAACATTTTACGCGGGGAAACCGGTCTCCAAGTAGCATAAGCGAGATCAACCACCTTTAAGGTAGAAGGAGTTGCCGATAGGTTGATCTCATTTTCCTCCAACTTTTGGAGCAGGAATAGGTACAAGGTTTCGATCGTCTTTTGTTGCCGAACAATATCCTTGTACTTTCGCTCATTCAATGGCATACTGGCTTTTTTTCCTTCAAACTGCATGCGTCGGCGTTGGTGCATATTCACTTTGGAGGTCAATACCTGCCTGGAATTGGCCAAAGAACGCGTGATATTAGCATGGGAAATGGATACAGCTTGCTCTAAATTCTGCAGGACAGGATTCTGGGGACTCGCTGATTTCTGAAGTTCGTTTCGTTCCAGGAGCAGTTCATTATGGGTTTTGATTTCCGATTGGATGGCCAGATCCGATAGCCCGATATTGACCGGTAGTAGGTCCAAATTACTGTTTTGAAGGAGTTCATCCATCATATTGACCAGCTCTAATTGCATCTTGGCATCCATGAGTTCCTTTTCGCTCTCCACAGCTCCCTCCGCCCGGATGCTCCCCTCCAGATCCAAATCCAACACCTGATGCTGCTGTTTAAAAACTTCCAATCTGCCATCTGCAGCCTTCAGGTTCTCCGATATGATGGACAATCGATTATTAATGAAATTACTGGTGGATTTAAACACCCTGGCTTTATCCGCCAAGGCGTCTTGATTATATTGCTGGATCAAGGAATTGACCACTTCAATCCCTTTTTCTCTCGATGCATAACGAAATACAAAATCGACCGCAAAGGATAGCACATCTTTGGTTGGAGAAATCTGCATATTACTTCGTAAGATATCCACCGTGATTTCCTTTGGCATAAAATTGATCTTTACAGGAGTTCGCCAAGATATTTTGGGGTTCGGAACGAACATGATCTTTCCGATCGGAGATGGGATCGCCTTACCCAACTTGATGGGCACTTCCTCTTCTTCTTCATTTGTGAGTATATATACCCCACTCTCCTGCCTAATTTCGACCGAGTAAGCTTTCCTTTCCAAGAGCAGTGAATTAGGTTCCAACAGAATCATTTTCAAAGGGGATTCCTGGGCAAGGATCTCCTTTTCCCTGATCAGACCCTTCTGGAAATAAGTGATCTCATAGCCATTGGCATCCACCACCTTCCGCATGATCCTTCGGGATTGCAAAACTTGGATCTGATCATTCACAAATGCGGCTGAGGAAGTACCTCGTCCCGCTAAATTGGCCAACTCGGCAAGTCCAGCCATTTCTCCACTTGCCTTCTTCTCATCCTGCAATAATATCTTAGCGTAGACCTCGTAAATCCTAACAGAATATCGCAGATATAAGAAGCCGATCAGGAAACAGACCCCCATGGATACCACAAACCACTTCCAATAATGGGCATACCTTTCCAACTGGGATCGGATATCCATCAATCGTTTTTCATGATCAAATTCCTTTGATTTTTCGGTTTTCATATTGGCAGGTTTATAAGTTAAATTTAAACTATAAATTTTATTTTTTCTTATAAGATAATTATAAAATTTGTTTTAAAAATTTAAACAGCTATAATACAGTCGTTTAATTTAAATTATTTTATCTCCCCAATCCCTCATGATATTTAAATAATAATCGTATTTTAGGGAAACCTATTTGAATAGCTAGCGCTATTGATTAGATCAATTTAAACTTAACAGACCAACATGATGAAAAGAACCGTTGCCATAGCATGTTTGCTAACCGCTTCGCTTTCTACAGGATTCGCGCAGACGTGGAAACCTGTAGCCGACAAGATCCTAAGCCCTTGGGCAGAACAAGTAACCCCTCAAAATGCACATCGAGAGTACCCCAGACCACAATTGGTTCGTCAGAACAATTGGCAGAACCTCAATGGACTTTGGAAATACAAGGTTAGTCCAAAAGATCAAAAAACCGCCCCAACTTCTTGGGATGGAGATATCTTGGTGCCTTTTGCCATAGAGTCTGCGCTTTCAGGGGTCGGAAAAAGAGTAAGTAAGGATGATGCGATATGGTACCACAACCAGATCACTATCGACAAGAAAGTGAACAAGGGCAAGGTGCTCCTGCATTTTGGCGCGGTGGATTGGCAATGTGACGTGTATTTGAATGGCCAACATGTCGGAAGCCATGAAGGTGGATTTGATGCCTTTTCCTTTGACATCAGTAAGGCAATCAAAAAATCGGGCAAACAGGATTTAACGATCCGTGTATGGGATCCAACCAGTGAAGGCCCTCAACCTAGAGGGAAACAGATCATCAATCCACATGGGATATGGTACACGCCTGTTTCAGGCATCTGGCAAACAGTGTGGTTGGAAAGTGTTCCTCAAACCTACATTGCATCTACCAAACAGACTCCTGATGTAGACCAAAAATCGTTAGCCATTCAGGCTGCAATCGAAGGCGCCCAGGCTACAGACGAAATTCTAATTGAAGCTTTTGATGGCGGTCAAAAAGTAGCGGAGGTAAAGGGTAGTCAAGCAGATCTGCATCAATTGAAATTGAATGACCTGAAACTATGGAGCCCATCTAGGCCTCACCTTTATGACCTACAGATTAAAGTGCTTCGAAAGGGTAAAGTGATAGATGAGGCAAAGAGCTACTTTGCAATGAGAAAGATCAGCAAAAAGAAAGATGCTCAAGGAATTGAGCGTATGTACTTAAATGATGAGTTCATCTTCCATTATGGTCCTTTGGACCAAGGATGGTGGCCTGATGGCCTACATACCCCTCCATCTGATGAGGCGTTGAAATTCGATATCGTTAAAACCAAGGAAATGGGTTTCAACATGATCCGGAAGCATATCAAAGTGGAACCGGCGCGTTGGTACAGACACTGCGACAGCCTGGGCATTATGGTTTGGCAGGATATGCCAAGCGGTGACCTCGGCGGTAATGTTTGGGATATGCAGCCCGGAAAGATCAGTAGTGCAAAACACGATAAAGATAGATCGCCTGAATCGGAAGCAATTTATAGAAAGGAATGGAAAAGTATCATGGCGCAATTGCATAATTACCCAAGTATCGTGATCTGGGTTCCTTTCAATGAGGCTTGGGGACAGTTCAAGACCAAGGAGATTGTGGATTGGACGATACAGAACGATCCATCAAGATTGGTGAATGGGGCATCGGGCGGTAACTTCAATGCACCTGGCCATATTTTGGATATCCATAATTACCCGGATGCGGCCATGCCTAGCCCAGAATTGTTCGGCGATAAATATATTTTGGCATTAGGAGAATTCGGAGGATTGGGCCTTCCGGTTGAAAACCATACCTGGCAACAGAAAGATAACTGGGGATACCAATCTTTTAAGAATGCAGATGAACTTAAGAAGCGATACAGTGGATTGGTAGATCATTTAACCAGGTTGATACCATTGGGATTGTCCGCAGCGGTATATACGCAGACCACTGATGTGGAAATTGAAACAAATGGTTTGATGACCTATGATAGGAAAGTGATCAAGATCCCTGTAACAGAATTGAATGGTATTCATCAAAAACTTTATAGTAAGGAATTGGTGAAATAAGCAGGTTGATTTATTAATGGAATTATAATGTTAACAATAATGTCATGCTGAGCGAAGTCGAAGCATCTGTACGGTTGTTTACGAACAGATGCTTCGACTACGCTCAGCATGACATTGAAAAAACCAAATCATCAACTACAAATACAGTCTCCGCATTGCTTTCCCACCCCAAAACACTACATCATTACCTCAGCACAGCCATTGTGTAACATCTACACCATAACCAAAATTCACAAGCCTCAAACACCAATACATCCACCTAACTACCAACAACATACCTCCTCCCATCACCTCAAAAACATCCCCAAATAAATCTGTAGTAGTGATGTATAAACATAAAATTTTAAAACAAAACCCTTACATCACATCTTTGTATTAAATCAGATAACCATTTTTAGTTCCAAATCTTTCGCCATGAAGAATCGCATACTAACTATAGCATTACTATTTTCGGGTTTGGGTAGTTTTTCCTGCCACAACCAAGTTCAGGAAAAACCTGTTGCATCAGCAGATACCACAACCCAATCGATTCCAAAAGAAGACAGCCTACTCAACAAAATACAATCACAGACCCTGCAATATTTTTGGGAAGGTGCAGAACCGAATTCCGGATTGGCCAGAGAACGAATCCATATCGATGGCGTCTATCCACAGAACGACCAACAGGTTGTGACCATCGGTGGAAGCGGATTCGGCATCATGGGATTGGTAGTAGGCATGGAACGTGGATTCATCAATAAAGAAGAAGGAACCCAAAGACTGGATAAAATCATGGATTTCCTAGGAAAGATCGAGCGTTTTCATGGCGCATGGTCACACTGGTACCATGGTGACACAGGTAAGGTCAAAGCATTTAGTGAAAAAGATAATGGTGGAGATATTGTAGAGACCGCTTTTTTGACCCAAGCCCTTATCGTGGTTCGGGAATATTTCAAAAATGGAAATGATCTACAAAAATCCATCGCCAAAAAGGCTGATGCCCTATGGAAGGAAATCAACTGGAAACATTATACCAATGGTCAGCATGTAATCTATTGGCATTGGAGCAAAACCCATGAATTTGGGATGAACCATGCTGTACAGGGATACGATGAATGTTTGATCACCTATATTCTTGCAGCCTCCTCACCTACACACCCTATTGATACTGCTGTTTATAACCAAGGTTGGGCTAGGAATGGGGCGATTAAAAGTGACCTTAAGAAATTTGACATCCCTATCAGCATCAAGCATAATGCTAAGCCTGGAGAAGTGGGGCCTCTATTTTGGGCACATTATTCCTTTATGGGACTAAACCCTAGCGATCTTCAAGATGCCTATGTGAACTACGGCGATGTGGTGAAGAACCATACTAAGATCAATATTGCGTATAGTGAGGCCAATCCGAAAGGTTATAAAGGTTATGGTGCGGACAAAGGCTGGGGATGGACCGCAAGCTATTCGATTGCAGGTTATGATGCCCATCATCCCGATAATGATAAATCGGTGATCAGCCCAACAGCAGCCCTATCGTCCATGCCTTATGCTCCTAAAGAATCAATTGCCTTCGCCAAATACCTATTCGATCAGCTTGGCAATAAGGTCTGGGGGAAATATGGCTTTTATGATGCCTATAGCGAAACAGAAAACTGGTATCCACAACGCTATTTGGCCATTGACCAAGGACCAATCGTAGTCATGATCGAAAATTACAGGACAGGATTGATCTGGGACCTATTCATGCAGGCGCCAGAAATTCAAAAAGGATTAAAAAAATTAGGCTTCAAAAGCCCGAACATAAAATAGCTTCACATAGCGTTCAATTAATAGCTTGACCCATGAACATATTGAAATCAACAAGTCTTGCCGTATTGATTTTTAGTACTTTAAATCTTTTCGGACAGGAAAAATCGAAAATGGATGCCTTTATCAACGAATTGATGGGGAAAATGACCGTGGAGGAGAAAATCGGGCAGCTCAATCTGGTTACCGGTGGTGAGGCGACTACCGGATCGGTGGTTTCCAGCAATGTAGAGAACAATATCAAAGCTGGAAAAATTGGCGGGATCTTTAGCATGTCCAGCCCGGAAAAGATCCGTAAGGCGCAGGAGTTAGCTATCAAGCATTCCCGCTTAAAAATCCCTATTATCTTCGGGATGGATGTTATTCACGGCTATAAAACGGTATTTCCGATCCCTTTGGGATTGGCCGCCACATGGGATATGCCCTTAATCCAACAGACTGCGCGCGTAGCGGCTGTCGAAGCAGCAGCGGATGGGATAAATTGGACATTCTCGCCCATGGTCGATATTTCGAGGGATGCCCGTTGGGGTAGGATTTCGGAGGGTAGCGGTGAAGATACCTACCTAAGCTCCAGGATCGCACGGGAAATGGTTATTGGTTATCAAGGTGATGATTTGGGTAAATACAATACGCTCATGGCCTGTGTAAAGCATTTTGCACTATATGGGGCAGCCGAAGCTGGAAGAGATTACCATACCACCGATATGAGCCTACATCGCATGTACAACGAATATCTCCCGCCTTATAAGGCAGCCTTAGATGCGGGTGCCCTGTCTGTCATGACTTCCTTTAACGACATCAATGGTGTGCCAGCTACCGCAAACAAATGGTTATTGACTGATCTTTTGCGGAAGGATTGGAAATTCGATGGTCTGGTGGTTACCGATTATACGGCCGTAAATGAGCTTATTGAGCATGGATTGGGGGATCTTCAACAGGTTTCTGCCCTATCCCTTAATGCCGGGGTGGATATGGATATGGTTGGTGAGGGTTTTCTGACCACCTTGAAAAAATCATTGGATGAAGGAAAAGTTTCCCTTACTGAAATCGATCGGGCCTGCCGCTATGTGTTGGAAGCCAAATATCGGTTGGGATTATTTGATGACCCATTCCGATATTGTAATGAAGGCAGGGCAAAGAAAGAGATCGGAAAAGCAGAACATCTCCGCTTGGCGCGTGAGGCTGCCGGAAAATCCTTTGTTCTATTGAAAAATGAAGGGCAGGTCTTACCGCTTAAAAAACAGGGAACGGTGGCTGTTATAGGTCCATTGGCCAATACTGGTGCGAATATGCCAGGGACTTGGAGTGTAAGTGCGGATCTGCAAAAAACGCTTTCCTTGGTTGATGGAATGAAGGCCGCATTAGGCAATAAGGTTAAGATTGTAAGTCATCTTGGCGCCAATCTTACTTCAGATGCTAAATTACAGGAACGATCGACGATGTTTGGAAGAACGATCCCTCGAGATGAACGGCCAGCGGAAACTGTTATCCAGGAAGCTTTGGAAGTAAGTAAGGGGGCAGATGTCATTGTTGCTGCATTGGGAGAAAGTTCGGAGATGAGTGGTGAAAGCTCTAGCAGGACGGATTTGAATATCCCTGATTCGCAGAGGAAATTATTGGAAGCTTTATTGAAAACCGGGAAACCTGTTGTTTTGGTATTGTTTGCAGGTAGACCATTGACTTTAACATGGGAGGATGAACATGTTCCAGCGATATTGAATGTTTGGTTTGGAGGAACAGAGACTGGTAAGGCTGTGGCGGATGTTTTGTTTGGAGATGTGAATCCTTCGGGGAAATTACCGGCAACTTTTCCGAGGAATGTTGGTCAGTTACCGATTTATTATAGTCAAAAGAATACGGGTAGACCTTTGGGAGAAGGGCAATGGTTCCAGAAGTTCAGAAGTAATTATTTGGATGTGGCCAATGATCCTTTATATCCTTTTGGGTATGGATTGAGTTATAGTAAATTTGATTATGGAAAACTTCAATTGGATAAGGATAAGTTTACTAAGGGTGAGGAGATTAGGGTGTCTGTAGAATTAAGTAATTCGGGGAATTTTGATGGGGAGGAAGTGGTGCAATTGTATGTTAGGGATATGGTTGGAGCTGTGACAAGACCAGTTAAGGAATTGAAGAATTTCCAGAAGGTTTTCTTGAAGAAGGGTGAGAAGAAAAAGATTGAGTTTGTGATTAAGGAAGAGGATTTGAAATTTTATAATCAAAATTTGGAGTTTGTTTCTGAGCCTGGAGCATTTAAGGTTTTTGTTGGTGGTAATGTTAGGGATGTACAGGAAGCAGATTTTGAGTTGATGGATTGATAACAGCGTCATTGCGAGGAGGCACGACGAAGCAATCTTCTTTCCCCGTCATTGCGAGGAGGCACGACGAAGCAATCTTTAGCCATGTCATGGTGAGCGCAGTCGAACCATCTGTTCGTATACAACCGTACAGATCCTTCGACTACGCTCAGGATGACAAAGGGAATGTTCAGGATGACAAGTTTAAAGATTGCTTCGTTCCTCGCAATGACGTATAGCACCTCGCAATGACGTAGAAAAAGATTGCTTCGTACCTCGCAATGACGATAAATCTACTCCGCGAAATAACTTACCTCAACAAATTTCTGCGTACTACTTCCCTCCGATTCTTCCAACTGAAACTCCTTCACCACCCCAGCAACAGTCAAAACTCCTTCCGGCAATTCCATCTCCGATTTCTCATGCGCCAATAAAACACCTGTACCATTCCCATCTTCCATCAATTCATAAACCGTATAAGTCTCCGAAATCGGGATCAACGTAAAAGTATCCACCACCGGAATCTGAATAAAACCAGTCACATACCCTGCTTCCTCAATTTTCCTTACTGTCCCCCTAATAATCACATTCGTAGAAATCTTATTATCGTTCAGGTTCCGCACTGAATGCAAGGTCTCCGCTTGGTACTTGGCATAGTTTTCTGAAAGCGTATCATCAAACCTTCCTTCCACTTCCAATTGCTCCCGTGATGATAATTTAGATAGCGCCAATTGCAGATACAGCACCGCTTTCTGCTTTTCAAACACTACACCGGCTAATTTCCCCACTTCCGAAGGAGAAATAATATCATCATCCGCACTGGTAAAAATATTGTAGAACTTACCGCCATTATCCAACAGATCAATTGCTTGGCTGGCACTTGTAAAAGGTTTAATCAATTCCATAGATATATCATTTTTGAATATCTAAATTTACCAATTATTTTTCTCTTTGCATATCCCAACGTTCCTCAAATACCGGAATATAATCCAGAAATTGAGAATCTTCATCCGCATACTTCTTAAGGATAGACACCCATTCGTCAAACTTCTTCCGATCCTTTACGTGGAAAAAACTCTGCACCATATTGATCGCCATTTCAGCTTTTTGATAGTTATCATTTGAAAGATCAATGCCTTTTAAATAAATCCGTTCTGCCTCTTTTAGGTTGTTCAAGTGTTTAAATGAAAACCCTAACTCCCTATAAAACCAAAAGTTATCTGGATCATTTTCGATAGCCTTATTCAAAACCACCACCGCTTTGTAAAAACTTCCGATATGGTTATAGGCATAGGCCAGCTCAAATTCAAGGCCTTCAAGATGGGGATCCTTCTCATAAACTTTCAACAGGATCGGCAATGCCAAATCACTTACGCCGGCCGCATTGTATGCCCTTCCTTTGGCTACCTGATATTTATCTGTTTTTTCGTTGACTTTATAAACAGACAACCAATTTGGTTCTTTGGGCAGCTTCAGCTCCTGCACCTGCTTATCAGATAATATAGCGACATCTACAGTCCTTGAATCCAGTCTTGATGCCATAATAGCATCCGTAATCGGATCCAATAAAACCAAGCCTTCCTCCTTATCTAGAACTGTTGCATGATGCCGAAAAGAAATCCCAGAAAGCTCATCTAAGTAAACAAATCCAATCAAATGCCTTTTAGGATTCCCAGTGCCTTCAAATACCACCCACTTATCCAATGCATCGTAAAACTTTTGATCAATGGACAACACTTGAGCATTTCCAAAAAATGCAGCAAAAACAAACGAAATGATTAATAAAAAGGTTTTCATCCAGACAATATTTTATTTCCAAGACCAGTTCAAATCTTCGATATAAGCAATCTGAAGATCTTCGGATAATTTATAGAAATAGTCGCCTACCGATTGAGAATCTACCTTCGATTTAGGAATGATAAATCCATGGCCTACATCGATCATCAGATATAACGCCTTTCCGGTTTCAATAATCTCCGTTAGTTCCTCATACCTAACCTTAGTCTCCTTCATACCATCAATTGAAAAAATATGATCATCCAGAAATTCCATGGTAACCATCTTATCTAAACTTTTACTCAGGTTAAGTTGGATATGCTTTTTAAAATGCTTGATATACTTTTTAGCTTCATAGCCAGGATAACTAAAAACCCACATCACTGCTATAGCAAGAAAGATATAAGCTCCTAATTGATAGCCTTTATATAAAAAGTAAGCACCGATTAATAGATAGATTACAGGAATTATCCATTTCGTTAACTGTCTCCTTTTTCTAATACTTTCTGTTTTGGATGCCACGTATAGATTAAAGTCCACGTAGTCCGCTTCACTAAGGGTAAATTCTTATTTCATATCGGCTTATCTAGCATGCTGTTTTTCTATTTACCTTAAAAGTACAGGTTTTATTGGTTTATAATGGCAGATTAGTCGAAAAACTCTGCTGGATATTGGACTACAGTTCTTGAAAACGCTGCTAATGCTCCAGGAAAAAGCTCCAATGCCATGCAGTTTTCTTCAGGTACATCAAATGGTAATTCAATGCCAAAATCTTTACATAATTGATAACCAAATCGGGGATAATAATCAGCATGGCCTAAAAGTATGACGGCCTTAAAGTTCAGACTTTTCGCCTTTCTATGGGCCGCTTCGATCAATGCTGCGCCAATTCCTTGGTTTTGGTATTCCGGATGTACAGCTACAGGCGCAAGAGCCAGAAACTGATCCACATTTTCAGGAATAATCACTGCCCCATCTTTAGGAACGAGTTTTATTTTTGTGAGCAAGATATAGCCTACAATTTTACCGTTCTGTTCTGCCACAAGAGATAGCTCTGGCACAAAGGCTTTAGATTTCCTTAATCTTTCGACCAAAAATTGCTCTTGATGGTCTGTATAGACCTCCTTTTCAAAAGCATCCTTTATTAGATGAAATACCTGATCAAAATCCTGCGGACTTTCTTGCTTTATTTCCATTTCGAAATCCATTTTTGCTCTACTTGGGAAACCTTTTTACTATCTGCCACATAGGCCGGATTTGGCATATACCAAGGTATTCGTTCATAATAACTTTTGAGATCCTTGTCTTGAAAAACAAATCCCCTCCTTGCAAAAGGCAAATTCCGAAAGATCTTCCGTTGAAGCGAAGAAATAGGCTCATCAATTGCCAATTTCTCTTGTTGATGAATGGAAAATGGCAAATAAAAATCGATTTCCTTATTATTCATGGATTGCAAATAGGTGTTTAGACTATAAATGAACAGTTCACCTTTTGGCTTAAAATTCTTTTTATGAAAGGTCAATGAGCCATCCTGCACATAAAATGTAACTGCATCCTTATCTTTAATGCCATTTGGAGAGCCTTTTACATCCTTCTTTTTACCAATTCCATTGATTTTCCAGTCTTCTTTATTCGTAAAAAAGGTTTTTTGAATATCAAACTCCTCGAAATCACCCATATCTACATTCAAGGTAAAATCATCTATTTGTTTATTTGCCCAACGATTAGCCGCTGTTAATACATATTCAAAATCATAGCGGTAATCAACACTACCCGATACATCAAATTTATAGGTATGCTTTACGATATTCTTTCCCTTTTTAAATTTCGCCTTAAAATGATAGACATAAAAGAAGTCCACATAATTTCCGGAAATATTACCCCCAAAAGTCTTCAGATCGATGCTTTTGATTTTCCCCTGTTGATTATAGAGTGAATCCGCCACATAGGAGACTTGATATTTCAGGTTATTCCCATTCATAGTTACCGTAAAATCATGCATGTATGGATGAAGTCCTTTTTTAGGAGCTCCATCAACATCACCTTGCGGAGACATGGCTTCAAAACCAACAATGATTTCTTTATCTGCACCGGGATTAAAAAACTCGTAATACACCGATACTTCAATAAATTGATTATTGATCTTTTTGATGTTAAGGATTTCCTTTTGAACGGATATATCAGTTTCCTGAATTGGAATCAACTGATTTCCAGAGGCAAAATAAGCACCATCATTCGCGTAGATAGTATTTTGACATAAAAGGATTAAAATAAATAATAGAAATTTTCTCATAATCATTATAAGGATGGTAGAAATAAACAATATTAGTGTACAATAATATCTTTTGCATTTTATTGATACTTTTTATCTAAATATTCTGTGTAATCATCTCTTATTTTTTTGTAATCCGTATCATTTGAAATACTTTTTCCAGTTGAAATACTTTTTACAAATGATGAAATCTCAAAGTCATCATTTTGTTCACGCGTTAATGAATCAAGATAATTTTCAATTAACTTAGATAAACTTACTTTATTTGTTGAAGCATATTTTTTCGCTCGCTCAATTACGTTTTTATTTAATTTTAGTGTTAATATAGAATCCATTATCTCCAATTTGGATAAATAAACATAGATAAATTATTCGGTCAATAAAGTTTGAGGTCATCATATTTTCTCCCCAGCAAAAAATTGATCGGTATTAATTGTAATCAGCGTAGATTTTCCTGTTGAAATCTTTGAATTTTCGACTATCAATTTATAAGTTTCCAAACTTTGTTTAGGCATTAAATTCGACCAAAAAAAGATAATGGTATTCTTTGTTTTGGGTTGAGGTAAGCTAAATTCATTAAAAATGAAATTCAAACCTTTATTACCTTTTATTTGAGCTGAAGTTTTAGGAATAAATTCATCGAACTTCCCATCATAATTCCAATCTAAAGATCCTCCAAAAGAACCTTTTGCATAACAATTTGCATGGAATGAAACCAGCGTGTCATTCGTATAATAATGAATTTGAAGGGGTTGTTTCAAATCATTTTTATAAAATTCACCAAAGCCTTCCACATAGGTAAGAAATTGTTCCTTTGAAATTGTTTTCGTGATAATATTTGGATTTAATTTTTTAAAATTCTTCTCGACCTGTTCAACTTTAGTGTTATCGAATTCTTTAATAGCCTCAATACCAGCTGCCTTATACATTATACTCTTGCACCCTGAAATTGTCACGAACAATATCAGGAATATAAAAATTAACCTTATAAATTTTAATGGATTTGACATCTATTAAATTTACCACAAATTTTTCATAACTTTCTATCTATAACGGCTTTTCTAATGACGAATGTACTTATATGAAATATTAAACATCATTCATAAAGACAGATTGCTAAAAGTTGGCTACGAGGCAAAACCATAGTGAAAGTATACTAAAAGTATGCAAAATGTATGCTTCATATACTCTTTCAGTACTTTAACCCTACTTTAAACATACTTAAAGCACGATTCTAACCTGAATTCAAACATATTTTGAATGGGTAGCATGGAAACCATGGCGAGAAAATGGATAATTATTGTTAAGCCTTCCAGAATCGAACCCCGCCTGCGCATGACCTGAACCCTCACAACGCAAAAAAACTCCAATCTTTCGATTGAAGCTTCTCCTGCGGGCTAGGAGGGAATCCTATCGAACACTTAATACCTATTTTTAACGATTTTGAGAATCTGAAAGTATAATTAATGAAAAAAAAATTAAACCTAAATTTTTAATCTCTTTTCAATCTCTGCGACTAAGGGCTTATTATTCTGAAAAATAAAATTAGTTGCTACGAGTTGTTCAAGTTTTAAAGCAGCTTGTTTCTTTGGGAGAACATTTGCTTCTACAAGCTTATCAAATATCCAAATCATACCGTGATATTCAATGTCCTTATTTTTAGCACAATTCCTTACGGTCTTATCGCTACTCAATACACAGGCATTTAGCATATTGGCAACGTGTAAAACGGATTTATCTGTTTCTGATAAAGATTTCGGATAGGGTTCTGATTGGATTTGAAGAAAATCTTCTTCTTTGAGATTATGGACAATAAGCCTATCAACGGATTGATAGGCTTTTAAAATTTGTTGTTGTTCAGAATATAATTCAAAATAAACTGAAGTCGTAGTATGTATGTCAATTTCAAGTTGAAAAAAATGCATTAACAAGACCTAAATCATAAAGATCTATAAAAATACAAGCATCCGTAATAGCTATTTTTAATTTCATTCTTCGGTGAGGTATTTGACATTTGGAGAATAATAATTAAAACATCGGTTGATGTTGTTTTTTAAATTCAGCCAAAGATTGATTAGATAATGAAGCTGCTTTTGACATTGAAATCTGATCTTCAATCAAAGCTCTAAATAATAATTGTTCAAAGCGATTACTCTCTTCAATCCCTTGATATTCTACAGGTTCGTCAACTTTCCAATTTTGTTGTCTAATTAAGAAGAAGAATTGTTTAGTATAATTTTCATTAATAATCCCACAAACTTTTGCTCTCATTACAATTGCTTGCATTGAGATGCCGTACTGTTTTTTAATATTACCCAATTCTAAAGTTGAAAGCTTAGTACGATGTTTTCCTAATTCTGCTATAATGGTTTCTTCAGGAAGTAGCATTGCACCTGCAAACTGATGACATAAAGTTTCTTTTTGTTTATCAGTCACATCACCCAATACTAAAAGCAAATGAGCCAACTCGTGAAGCAATGTAAAACGTATTCTATCTGGCTTATTGGCTTTTCTTTCATTGTAAGCTACAACCGGGATATAACCATTTACAAAAGTTTGTAAACCGTCAAAATCCTCATCGACATTCAGCTTTACTACTTTTATATTCTTATCTTCTAAAAGTTCAACGATGTTGAATATAGGACCAGTACCTAAAGACCATTTCTCTCTTAAAAGTTTTGCAGCTTTATTGACTTCTTCGTAAGAAGTAATTTCCCCAAAGTCTTTTAGTGGATTATCAAAACTATGTGGGAGCCCAATAATTTCTTCTAACTCTAAATAGCGTGAAAGATATTCTTTAGTAGTTTCATTGATAATTGCTACATCCTTTTGTGGCATTCGGCTAAGCTTTCTGTATTCAATATCACTAAACTCAACTTTAGTAGTTCTGAAAAAATAATCAGGACTGATATTAAGTGCTTTGCTAAGCATATTTATTTTTTCTGCATCAGGAATGACTTCTCCTTTTTCGTAACGATGCAACGCCTGACGAGATAAAGTTCCGCCTAAAGCATCAGCCAAATCCTGCAATGAGAAACCATTCATAAGACGGGCTGACTTAAATCTTTCCGCAAATATTGCTTTTGTTTCCATTGTATAAATTATTATGTACTGCAAAGGTAGTTATTATAGTTGACAAACGCAACTTATTACTGACATTTTGTAACACTAACTTGTAACTGTGACAAAAATTTATAACACCTTAACACTCTAAAAAAAGACATTATGTCACGAATAGTATGAAAACTAACCGGTTTACATAATTGGTTGACAAATTTGTTTTTTGGAATACATTTTGTAACTTTACATTTAAGTGCAAATAGGTGCATTTATAACTTTTTAAATATTATAAAAATGGGCAAGTACCAAATTAAAAGAACCAGTAATGGTCAATTTCGCTGGACATTGAAAGCGACAAATGGAGAAACACTTATAACAAGTGAAACTTATGTAAGTAAACTAGGTTGTCTTGATGGCGTGGCAAGCAGTAAAGTTTGTATAGCTGACAAAAATTTCGATAAGAAAACTTCGACTGCAGGTCAACCCTACTTTAATCAAGTAGCTAATAATTATCAGGTTTTAGGTACGAGTGAAATGTACTCCTCTTCCTCAGCTAGAGATAACGGTATTGATAGCGTAAAGCGTAACGCTCCTACTGCAACAATTGAAGATTTAACATAAATGCTTATGACGAAAATCTACAATTTAAAGAACCTACAGCCTGGAGACAGGCTGGTTCTACCTAAAAGCAATATAGGCTTTGTTTAACATCACGCTATTTACATAAGTAATGATGCTTACGGAAACAGACAATACATCGAAAATTTTATTGGAAAGGGAGTTCAAGTGACAAATGAAAACTACTTATTCAGAGATGGTTATCATTTAACAAGAATTGAACCTTTTACTGGCAATAATTTTCAACGTCGATTAGCTGTAAATCGTGCAATTTCACTAATTGGAATGCAATGTGATTTGGTCAATTTCAACTGTGAGCATTATGCCAATGCAGTTCAATATAATAAACCGTTTAGCAAGCAAGTGGGAAATGGATTAATCGCAACATTATTATTAGCAGTAATTGGTATCGAATTTAGTAAATTAAAATTAATAAAATGGATAAAAACAAACATTTAGATTCAGTTATTTCGACACATCAGATAACTAAAGAAGAAACACTTTTTGACAAATACGTTAAAAAGAAAAATGAAGTTAAAGAATCCTTGGAAGAAAACTACGGAAGCAATATCTATTCTCCGTTCAACTCGGGTTCGTATGCTAAGAACACCGCTATCAATACAAAATTTGATTTTGATTTGGTATCACCATTCAAACGTAATGCTTTTGGCTCGAACGGAACATTAAAAGAAATGTATGAAGACGTCTATGATTTTCTTTACGGGAAATACAAAGATGTTGCAGAGGTTAAAAAACAAAAAGTTTCAATTGGTTTGGATTTTTACGCTGACAGTGATGGAGACGTAATTAAAATTGATGTTGTTCCTGGTCGTGAGCTTTCTCAAGACCAATACAAGGAAGATGAAAATTTGAACTTGTATGTGTATTACAAATACGGAAATATTGATGCAGGCAGTGAACGAATTAAAACCAATGTTAAAGCTCAAATCAATAATATTAAAGACAGAGCTACGGCTGAAAAAGATTCGATAAGAAAAATTATACGTCTTTTAAAAGTTTGGAAAAACACCAAGTATAATTATCCTACCAAATCTTTCTTCTTGGAACTCATTACTATTAAAGCATTTGATTCTAAAAGTATTAACGGAAGTATTTGGGATAAACTCGAAACTGTCTTAGAATATATTAGGGACAATGTAACCAAAGAAAAATTTACACTAAAAGACCCTGGCAATAGTTCGAACGATCTAGCTGATACTTTGACTTCAACTGAAAAACAACAATTGTCGGATGATATGAAAAATATGCTTAAAAGAATTGAGGATAATGATGAGAACCTGAAAACGTATTTTCCTGAAAATCCTAAGTTTAAAAAAGAAGATACCAACAATAATCAATACAGAAAGAACAGTGGTATGCCAATTCCTCCACCGAAACTAAATTTTGGATAATTATAATGAGTCAAAGAGTAAATGAAATCAATACAGTAGTAGAAAGCATTCCCGATGTGAAAATTGTAAAGCCATTTGAGCAGAGCAGAATTGACATCGAGGGATGTATTGTTGTTTTTGTTGAAGGATTAGAGCAACCATTAGAATTCAAGGTTACTATTCATCCTCAATATCCGTTTAAAAGCCACGAAACAGAAACTATTAAGTTTTCTAATGATGATTTGATAGAGCATAAACACATTATGCAAAATGGAGCCATCTGTATTCATACAGCACATACTCCTGTTTTGTCACAAAAACTAATTTATGATATTGAATCTGTAAAGGCTTGGATTAAGAAATATTACATCAACAAAGATTCGGATACTCATTATGAACATTTAATTGTACCACAAAAAGCATTTAATGAAAACCATTTTGCTTACTTCTTCAATGAAGTAGATTATACTTTCCATAAAAATCAGTTTGGCTTTGTTGACTATTCCATAATGAACAATGGAGTCTTTCACAAAGAAAATATTCAGAGCAGTATTTTTCAGTCTTTCTTAAATAAGGATAGAAAAAAAATAGTAGATGTCGATTGGAATTTTCAACTTAAAAACCTGCCTCAAAACACAGGATTATTTATCTTCTTAAAAGATGCTCCAAGTAAAAATCAACGTTGGGTTTTTGATAGTTGGAAAGATTTTGAAGCTACATTGCCTCAAGATTTTTTGAAATTTCTACACAATGTTGAAGAAAGACTTGTTAAAGGGGAAGGGAAATGGCTTCCTTTATTTGTAGGGTATAATATTTCTGAAACAGAAATTCATTGGCAAGCGATTATATTGGAAATTGGTAATTTCCCTATTTACGGCGAAAAGATAAACAAACAATGGTTTACAAAAATTAAAGAAGATAAGTCTATAGACTGGGCGATGACAAGAAATTGCTCTTACAAGTACTTTTTTGGTAGAGGAAAACTAAGTGACCGAATAACAGAAAGTAAAATATTGATTATTGGTATCGGAGCTGTAGGGAGCATAATAGCTAAAACATTGGTAAGATGTGGCTGTCGAAAATTAGGCTTTATAGAATATGATGTAAAAGATCCAGAAAATGTTTGCAGGTCCGAATATTCTTTCTTTACAGGAGTTACCAATAAGACCAATGATTTGATAAACGAATTATGCTTGGTTTCTCCTTTCTTTGAACCTGTTGGTGGTGGATACGATTATTCTGAAGCGTTTGATTTTTTCATGAAATCACACTTGTCAGATACAAATATCAAAGCCGAAATGGAAAAGCATCTTAACAATTACGATATTATTATTGATTGCTCTGCCGACAATGACTTGCTTTACGTATTAAGTCAGTTAAATATAAATTCAACGCTTTTAAATCTTTCAATATCAAACCACGCAAAACATTTGGTCTGTGCTACTGAACATAATCGGTATGAATTTATATCATCCCAATTTGGTGGTAAAATTCTCAAATTTGATGTTGACGACTTACATAATCCTACAGGCTGTTGGAGTCCAACATTTAAAGCTTCTTATAATGAAATAAATGTTCTTGTACAGGCAGCGATAAAGCAGATAAATTTGAAGATTGAGCAAGAAAAAACACTAAGAAATTTTGTTATTGAAACAGATGATACCAATTGTTTCATAATTAATATAAAAGAATTTTGATTTTAAAAATAGAACAAATTGGGTTAAGTCTTGAAGTTGAGGATGAACTGCTAAATGAACTTCTGGAAATAGGTAAAACTCATTATCCTAATGAATTTGGTGGATTTTTGCTTGGGTATTACTCCGAAGACAATAAGCATTTGCATATTACAAATACAATACTTCCGAAGAAATATCAAGCATCGAAATATTCTTTTGAACGAAATACAAAAGGAATAGAAAATGAACTTGCAGAATTTTACGCAGAGAATCCGAGAAAGATTTACATTGGGGAATGGCATACTCATCCAGATAATAGTCATATCCCAAGTGCAACAGATATTTCTGCAATAAATACAATTATAAACAGCAAAAATACTTCCATCGCAAATCCAGTTTTACTGATAATAGGATATTCCAAGACAACGGTAGATTTTGGGTTTTACATTTCGTTTGAAAATAAATTATATAAATATGAAAAATAACATACTAAAAATTAATCTTTTAGGAATTCTGTTGTTTCTGTGCATTAATTTGTACGGTCAATCAGATAGTGTTAGATTAAAAACATTAGAAACAAAGGTTCAATTGATTGAAGATTATAAATCAAATATTGACCAATATTCAAAAATTGAATTAGAAAAACACAAAGTAGAACTTAAAGCAGATATTGATAAGGATTATGAAAATGTCAGAAATCTTTTTGGTTTAATTTTATTCATAGGTGTTCCTACTACACTTTATGGATTGTATGAAATGTTCTGGGGAACTAAGAAAAAAATAAAAAAAGCAATTGAGGAAAAGATAGAGAAAATTGTTGAATTGAAGAGAGAGGACATAATAAAACTTATAAATAATCAAGCGTACGATCGACAGATTAAAGCTAGTAAGAAAATTTTAATTCTAAGTGTAACTGAAGAAGCTCAAGATGACATTAAAAATACCACAGCCAATATGGGATTTAAAAATTTAATATTTAGACTTACTAATTCTACAACAGATTTACCAGAAAACGATTTGATTATAATTAACAACATTGATGGAGAATTTTCCCAAGAAAAAATCAGTGAAATTATTGACGAAAATAGTGATGAGGATACATTTTTTGTTGCCTACACTTCTAAACAAATCGATAGAAATCCGAGAATGAATTTTGCTAATTCTAAATTTACTTTATATCATTCCATTTTAACAACACTTGCATTTACTTCCTCAATTAGAGATATTGACTAATAAATTTCTATATCTTAAGCTTCTTCTTAGATAGAAAAATTAAGAGATAAATAGGGTGTCTACATTTTCAGACAACATATTTTTTTGTGTTTAGAAAGATTAGTGACTTTTTATCAGGGTACTGGGCAGAAGGCAATGTAGTGCTTATTTCCCTTTGTGTCAGATAATAGGAAATTGGTGTGTTCTTTTAATCTCGACCTTTATCTTTTAAATAAAAAGTTTATGGAAAAGCGAAAAGCAAAACCTATCAATTCAAAGAATGGGAGTAGTGCTGAAATCAATGAGTTTTATAACCAAATTGAGGAAGAGAAAGAAACTAAAATCTTAAATTAATTACAGATATTATTGTAAGAATAACCTTAGAAGATATTTATTCAAACAATTCCGATGAATAAATTATTTAACTAATAATCAGTAGTATCAGTATTCAAAAGCGATTTAGCGAAAGGTATTCGAACTCTAAATGTCTGATATATAAGTGTATATATTTTCTTAGAAAAATATATATATTTTCATGATGTAATTATTTGTTAACCAGTAAAATAGAGGTTCCTCAGAAGAGATTGAGGGATTAGTTCAGCCCCACAATTCCCGCGCACAAACCCTGAACTATCCCTTGTTGGGGGTGGCTTAAAATAAAACAAAGCCGCTCGCTACGCTCCCGGTTTTGTTGTTTCTGGATCTTTTGCTCAAACAAGTTTGGCAAAAGCCCAGAAACAACAAAACCCGACTAACGTCGGGCTTTGTTTTTTTCAGCGGAGAGTGAGGGATTCGAACCCCCGAACCTGTGACAGTTAACGGTTTTCAAGACCGCCGTGTTTTAATCGATGTTTCAGAAAACTGAGACAAAACAATGACGGTTAAATACACTATTCCTACAATCTTACAAGGTAAGAAGAGGAAAACAAAGCAGATGCAAGCTAATGAAAAATGGTATGTTGAATTCTATTACAACAATAAAAGATTTAGGAAATCGAAGGGATTTAATAGATTGAAAGATTACAACGAAAAACTTAGAGCATTTTCAGATCTCAGGATTGAATATGAACAGTTACTCATTTCAGGGAAATTTCAAATGGTAGAAAATAACATTACAGTACCCCCTGTAATTACATGTGCTGTTGATTCCTTCATTCAATATCAAAAAGATAAGGGAAACCGACTTAAGACCATCCAGAGCTACTCGAGCAAACTAAAATACCTGAAAATAAAATATGGACAACATTTGGTTACCGAAATCTATTCTTTCGATGTTGAAATGTTACTGTTGGATCTTGGTAAAAATTGGTCTCCCAAAACATTTAACAATGCAAAAGCCATTTTTTACAACTTTTTTGAATATTGTATTTTTAATAGGTTCGTCCAAGATAATCCAGTAAAAGGCATAAGGTCAAGATATGTTCCAAAAACTGAAAGAAATAGAGTTTTTAACGATAGGGACTTCAGTCTTATTATGGATGAGGTTAAAAGTGACAGGATGCTTGAATTATTTATAAAATCCATTTATTATACCTGCATAAGACCGCGAGAATTAATGCAGTTACAGATTAAGAACATTGATTTTAGAAAAAACCTAATCTTTATACCAGCCAACATCAGTAAGAATAAAAGAGATGGATATGTCAGCATCTGTGAAAACTACAGATATGAATTGCGAAATTTTATTGGAATTGAACCTACTTTTTTTCTGTTCAGTAATGATTGCAATATTTTTGGTGAAACACCCTTTAATGTAAATAGACCTTATAAACGCTTTGTAAAAATTCTAGAAAGACTGAATTTGAAGAACAAAGGTTATACACTTTATAGTTTTAAGCACTATTCCAATGTCAAAAAATATCTTTCAGGTTGGAGCCTTGCTGAAATAATGAAAGCAAACCGGCACTCTTCAATTGAACAGACGGAAACCTACCTAAAGGATCTCACTGAATTTGTGGACATTCAACATAAGAATATTCCTAAAATATAATCAAAAAGCCCTAGATCATTGGTTTGATCGGGCTTTTTTCGTTCATTTACAATTATGTCGGAGATCAAATACACCTTCCAATCAATGTTCGTGAATTTAAGGGATATGGATGAGGATTTTCAGAAGTTATTTTACTTCATTCAATCCATACCTATCAATAAAAAATCCAGTCTGTACCAGACTGAAAACGAAAACGAACTATCTGAAAGATACAATCTTTTCAATAAGGAAATAGATCTCGAACTACTTATTGGTTACACAGACGATAAAATCATTCCTGATTTTGATTTTATTAATCTATTAAAAGAAGTCTTTCCAGATGACGACATATTGGAATGTCTAGTATTTTTTCAGGATTTACTTGTTATGGTACACCTTTTAACTCAACATCTTTGGAATCCTATCTATTCATTAAATTCCAGTGCTAGAACTAAATTTGAAATCGAGGGAATCAAGGATTTTGATGATAAAGGCCAATCCATCAATGAGAAGAAGAAAAAAATCATCCTTACTGATGATTATGTTCCAAACAATTGTATTGATCGAATTGATGAAATGATTCTATTAGCAAGAGCAATTGAAATGAAGGGCTTAACGGTTCGGTTTTCAAATTCGGAGTTAATTAAAGACGGATCTAAACCCTTTGCCCTGAAATATAATGTAAATGAATCCTTAGTTTCAGAAATAGCTCTTAAGGTTTATGATGAATGGTTATTAAATAACAAAATGAGGCCATGTAATGACGATAATGAATCTAAAAGAATTGAAAAGGAGGTTAATTTTGACCATGCAACATATCAATCCTATCTCTTCCTTTTAATTCACGAAGGGATTCCACCTTCTTTTAGCACTGAATATTTGCAGGAGTTGAAAAGGGTTGCAATGGGTTACCAGCTTGAAGGGCGAGTCCCAGCGATAAACCTTTTTTTGAAATTCACGGCAGAAATGATGATAAATTATATAAACAAGAATACTTCAAGTGATTTTTTAGAACAGGATAAATTTAAATTGATATACACTGCTTTCGTACTCAACGGATTGTTAAATCACAAATTTGATTTTAGGGATTCAGATGGTTTCGACGAGAAGAAAAGACTTTTTGTCCGAGACCTATTAAGGGATTAAAATTATTTCCCTGATTTTCAGCGCGGGGGAATGTTCTCATTTTTGAATTTCTGTCCCTAGATTGGCTTATATGCACTTTTACATCGTTATCCAATGAAGGATAACATAAATAAATTTTATATGAGTCAAATCATAGATTGCTCCAATTTATTTGTTGAGCAGAATTCCCAATACGGAATTGGGACAGCAGAAGAAATCAGTAAAGATGTACATTCCTTTACTGAAATTGAATCTACCAATTTAAATATCGCTCTAGGATGGCTAGCTAATGAATTTAGGGTAACAATTTCCCCTACCCCTAAGATGGATAGGAACGGTGTTCCATATTATTGGATTGGACGTGGCACTGAAAAGGCCTCTACCGGTATTAAAATTCCAGTGAAACCATGGATAAAAAGACTACTTGAATTTATATTGGAAGGTCAAAAGGTAAACGTTAGTCTAGAGGAGCTCGTAACGGTGGCTGACTCGCTTATCGAACAGAAATCTGAAAACAGATCTGGGGTACAGGATTCGGAAAATTCGGTTTTGCACAACACAGACTCTGATTCTAAAAATTAGTCCTTAAAGGGGAAGAAAGTCTTCTTCCCCTTAATTCACCCATTCATTTTTAATTAAAACAGATCATGAAGAAATTTCATATACCTATTTCTTTGCCCCAAAAATTCAATGAGGTAATGCCATTAATCCCATCCAACTCACTATTTTTCAAGAATATAACCAATATCGGTGCTACCTTTTGCGAGATTGAGAACCAAACACGTCCCTCATTGATAATTGAACCTAATACCCCTGTAATTATAGGTAAAGCAAGGCAACATGACAATGTAATTGCAGTATATGCGAAAATTACTTTGGAAGATATCACAAGACAGATAAATCGAATTAGGTCGTCAGGTAAAATGGTTAAGATCATGTGTACCCCCGAGAGCTACACCAAAGCTGTAAGGGCTTTGAAATTTGCAGGATTCGATGTATATAATGATGTTTTCTGTCTATTTGACGAGTGTGAAAAACTTGCTAAGGATGTACATTACAGAGAGGATATTATCATGCCTTTAGATTACTTCTTCAAATTCAAAAATAAGGCTTTCATCTCCGCAACGGCTATGGAGCCCAGCGACCCAAGGTTCAATAGCTTTGATCGGTATTATTTAGTCCCGACAGAGTCAATTGCTGTTCCGATACAGCTCTATCCAACCAACAACACTCTGTTCACCTTAGGAGACCTGCTGAAAGCAAGGGGAGAACGCCATTTTATATTTTTGAACAGCATATACAGTATTGTTGGTTTTATCAACATCCTAAAACTTCCAGAAGAAGAAGTTTCTATTTTCGCGTCCTCGAAGGCTTCCGAACGATTAAAGCTTCAAGGTTTTAAAAATGTACATGATAAGATTGACGAGAATAGATTCACCAAATATAATTTCTTTACCTCTCGCTATTTCTCGGCGGTGGACATCTATGTAAATTATGATGTCAACATATATATCATTACAGATGTGCTATTGGCTTCATTTACTGCAATAGACCCCAAAACCGATGCCGTTCAGATCCATGGGAGATTTAGGAATAAGCAATATAAAAGAAATCTGTATTCAATATTTTCGGTGAGCCAGAATTTCGACGTTCTGTCAGAAAATGAACTTGAATTCCAAGAATTCTTGATTGTGGAACTACATAAGATCATTCAAACCTATATGCTGACCTTAAATAACGAAGGATCAAAGATTCAGTTGATAAATATCTTCAAGGCATTCCCTTTTGGGAAGTTTATCGACACCAAGGGAAACATAAACTATTACATGAAGGACAACATTTACTATCTGAATAAAGTAAAGAGGCTATATACCGATTATGATCTAGTTATCAATTCTTACAGGGATGCCAAAGCTGAAGAAACCGACCTACCATACTTTTCTATTGAGTTCATGCGTTTACATGAGCACTCCTTATCTATGGCTGAAATGTCCATAGTTAATTCGAAATATAGTTTCAATTCTTTTGTTACCAGTTTTATGGAAGCCATGGATAATATAAATGGAAGGCTCATCAATGAACCAAATAATGAAAGATTATTGGGTCAATTGGACAATCTAAAGCAGAACTTTCCTGAATTGTTCAAGGTATATGATTTTGAAAGAAAAGCTGGACTAGACGTTTTACAGTTCTGCAAATCTAAAAAGGAATTGACATTTCTTTCCATTGAATATGGCATCAGGTTATTATCAAGTAATAATCCGTTAATTGAAGAGATAAAACTTGAGTTTCCAAAGGGAGACTTTATCCCTGAAGGGGATTTGGTGGATAGATTCAGTTCAATCCTAAATTCTCACGACACAACCTTGATTGCTTCAAAAGCCAACTTGGAAAGGTTTCTTAAACTGAGTAAGAGGACGACAAGGAACAAGAAAAAAGGTTACATAATTCAAGATTATTTGTTATAGGTATCCTTGCAATTGGACACGATTTTAATACCCTATAGGGTAACATTTTTCTGTCCAAATTTTCATATAACTGAATGTTCAACTTTATTATCCACTCTCATTACAGGGGTAATCTTACATTTAAGATTGCCCCTATAAAGGCTGTGGATTGATCGGACATTTGTAATAGCAACCGGTACATTTGATATTTATTTGATTTTCAATTGGTTATTGTTATTCAATTTAAACATGATTAGTCAAATGGTTTATTTACAGTTATTTATTAAATATAAGCCCCCCCTATAAAGGCTGTGGATGTGTCTCTTTCATATCTATGGATTCATAAAAAAGCCCCCTCCCTCACATTACAGGGGGTATCTTTCCCTTGAAGGGTGTCTATAAACACCCCCCACGACTGTGCTGATATAAAAATCAAATTCATTTTACCAACATCAGCATGAAAAATCTATTAAACGTATCAGAAATCAAAGTGGAATTTAAACCTAAATTCAAGCTTTCTCAATGTCCCACGGTTTCAAAATCAAACGAAGCTTATGACGTTTTGATTCAGGTCTGGGATAAAGGCCTAATGTCATTCCTTGAAGAGTTCAAGATAATACTGCTAAACAACGCAAATAGGGTTCTGGGAGTTGTTGACATAGCAATGGGAGGTAAGGACTTTGTACCAGTTGACATGAAGGTCATCTTCTCCATAGCTCTGAAAGCTTCTGCTTCAAAGATTATTTTGGCGCATAACCATCCTTCGGAAAAGTTAAAAGCAAGCTCACATGATATTGCAATCACAAAAAAAGCGGTTGAATGTGGAAAGCTTTTGGATATAGAGGTCTGCGATCATCTACTGATGTCATCGGATTCCTACATGAGTTTAAGAGATGAAGGATATTTCTAAACGAATATGAATAATTCTTATCTTTGAAAAAGTAAAAATATTAAAGAAATTAAGCGTTAGCTTGAAGTTCTTGTGAAAGAGAAAACCTAGGAAATTTTCAATTTGCACAACAAGGACGGATAAGGTAACGTTCTACGCCATATATGAGCGTGGGACGTGCCTATCTGTTTGTTTGTGCAGGGTTCTCCTAGGTACCTCTCTCAGCAACAGCTCTAGGTTACGTCCCACGCTTTCTATTTATTAACCTTTCGAAATGGGACTCTTCGAACCTTTATTAAAATTTTATGAAAAAGTTATTAATGCTCCTATTTCTCTCAATTATCATTTTCATTTCATCCTGTTCAGTCAAATACAGGATCGGGATGAGCGAATCAGAATTCATTCAACTAAATAAGAACCGAGTAACTTCAATTAAAGAGTCTGCAACCTATTCCGTTTATCGACAGGGTGATGGAACTCCAGGTTCAACATGGTTTTACTACTTTGTTAATGGTGTTCTATCCGAGGTAAACGAAGGACAGAGACGTTCCGATATTATTATTCAAAACAGATATTAACTTAAATATCTTTTCTAATGAGAACATTAAAATACTTGTCCCTAACAGCTTTATTCGCAATTTCACTTTTGGGGAGTTCAGAAGCAAGTACTATTTTACCATACAGTCCTAAGAAATATTTACTAAATGAAGGTTATTTGTCTTCATCCATAGAATACAGATTGGATTACATCAACTTTATGACTTGGGATGATAAGTTAACTGATTTTTATAAGCTTCAGAATCCTATATATTTTACTATTAGAGAAGGTGTAATAACGCTTTCGAACAGTTATAGTAAAACAAGGGTATTCAAGATAATCAATAAGGAAGATACAGATATGGGAGTAAAATATAATACTGAAAGTGGTACAATAATCTCTTTACTGGCAACTGCGGATGGAATTATGTTTTTCCTTGAATCGGATGTTTCTGGAGTGGCTTTCATGGGTATTAGAATCAATTAAGTTCTAGTTCTATAATTACAGGGGAATATGTTAAATAACAGATTGATTAGAATCTCAATCAATCTGTTATTATTTATTTTCAATTAAACTTTCAATATGGATACTATAGATTTTGATTTCAAAACATCTGGTTATGACTTAACAGGTGAGCCAGAAGATGATTTTTTATACAAAGGAAAATCCTACGGTTGTATAGCTGGTCTTCCTTCGATTAATTTACCAGAGGATAAACTCGTCAAATTCAAAAATCAAATGGGTAATTTCAATTCTGCGTACCATGCACCATACACATGTAAATGGAAAATTGAAAATGATAAACTCTATTTAATCGGCCTTTCCGGCACAATTGTAAATTCTTATTCAGTTTTACCAAATGATATTGATGATTATAAATCAATCGATCTAAATTATTTGTATCCAGAACAAAAGGAACTTTTTGCAGAATGGTATTCTGGTAAGATCAGCTTAGTATCGGGCTTCTATGAGATTTTCAGATATAGTAAGGATGGAAAACGAGTTTTTCCAAAGGTTCTTTATTTAACTTTTGAAAATGGAAGAATCATGAAGGAGGAAATTGAACATAATTCTCTTCCATTTCGGGATAAAATGTTTCAATTTATTAAGTTCATAATTGTATTGCAGGTTTTTGCTTTAACGCTAATTTTTACCCCTATTGATTGGCTAAATGAAAAATTAAAATCTCTTAAAAACATTTGAAACTGAGAGATAATAGTTTGAAAGATATTTTTACCCTAGAAGGAATTCAAAAGCCCCACAAAATATAAGGGCTTTAATTTTCATTTGATATTCTTTATTATGAACCTATTTAGTTAATAACAAAATCATAATCTAAGAACTTAGTTTAAATTATTGTTAATAAATTTCACCAGCGAATCTGGTTCTTTCACTTTACTATATAATATTTGAAAAACATTTTCTTCCTTAATCTGAATAGTAACCTTTGGTTTAGGAATTTTAGTTGTTGATTTTCTGTTAATTTTACTAACACCACTAGAAACTATTGGAACCTGTATTTCAACTAAATGTTTAATGAACATGAACATAAATGAAAGATCATATTTACCTCTTATATATTTTTTATCATTCGCTTCGGAGGCTAATTTGGTATATATAAATTTAATTTCACTGAAATTATAATAATCTCCGTCAATTTTATCCCTAATATATTCAAAATGGTTACTGTAATTACTTAGCTTTTTCTTTATTAAATTTCCATTGCTATCAATTTTAAAAAGATCGGACGGATTAATATTGTTAAAAACAACATTATATTTATTAATCCTGCAAAAAATCATCCATGAAGAAATCTTTCGAAGATATTCTTTATACTTAGTATATGTTAGCCTAAATTTTTCAACTAAAGAAGTTATGATATTATCATTATCAATTTGACAATGGTGAACGATAAATTTTTTAAGAACATTTTCATCTGTTAGATAATTTTCAATAGAGTAATGATCTGTGATGTAAATATTGCTATCTATTGTTCTTTTAGCCAAAATATATTCATCAAAATCTTTGTCAATGAAAAACAATACTCTTTTTTTATCATAAAAAGACCAATTCAATGCATTATAATTATCTAAAACATTTTTTTTACCATTACAATTTATAAATTTCAAATTTTCTTCATTAAAATATTTTTCTAAAAATTGTGAGTAAAACAAAATATCCTCATGCCCCTCAACAAAGCAAAATCTAATTTGATTGTTCCTAGAATACTGTGTGAGAAATTTAATATAAGATGATTCTGGTCTATTTATAGATTCATCTAAAATTTGCAATAAATCCATATTAACTAATAAATTCTTCTAAAGAGTGTGTGTACTTCCTTAAGCCATTTTGAAAAATAAAAGGCGAATGAGTTACAGAAAGAATGCCTTTGCAGTTTCTTAAATTTAGAATGTCAGGTAACAAGGTTTCTTGCCATGGAACTGACAGTGATAATTCAGGTTCATCAATTATCAAAAAATAGTCTTTTTTATTTAAAATTAAATGTGTAAATAGAGATACAATTTGCTTTTCACCGGAAGATAAATCCTTAAAATCTATTGATTTATTCTCAACATCTTTTTGTAAAAACCACTCTTCTATATTAGCTAATGTTGTGTTAAAATCTTGTAGACTATCCTTATTTTTCAATTTAATTTTAACATTGAATTCATCTTTATTATATTCTATAGACTTTTGATCTCCAAAATATTTATTGCAAATTTGAACAAGCAAATTAATATCAGCTTCCTCTTTCTGTTGAAAATCATAAATCTGAAATAATTTCCAAACGAAGTGAGCATTAATTTTATCCTCAATACTGTATCTTGATTTATATCTTAGGTCTTCGACAAATTCAACAAGATGTTTTTTTCCTTCAGCGCTAATTACATTATCTTCGAGTCTTTTGATTATATAAGATAAAGCATCTGAATCGATTTGTTCAATCTTTGATGCATCAAAAGTTTCATAGCTTTTCTTTAAAATATCATCAAGATATGATCCTATTAAATCTGTATTAAGTTTGTCGTAAAAAAAATTCTTTAGTTCCGCACATCTATTGTTAATTTTCTTATTAACATCTGACATCCCAAACTCAACTAATTCTAAAAAATAGTTATTCTTTAATTTTTCAGACCTACTGTTTGTATAATCGAATTCCTTAATGTTATTTTCTAAATGAGGAAAAATGTTTTTCAAATCCTTTTCAATTCTTCGGTAAGTTGGCAGGTAAATAATTTGAGTGTTTTCAAATATTTCACTTAACTTTTTCTCAAGATTTTTTATTTCATCATGCTTGCCAAATTCAAATTGTAATTGCTGAATATCGAATAAATACTCTCTTAAATATCTTGGGTTAATACCAACTTCATGAGAGAGAAGATCTAATTGGTAATTATCTAAATTTATTAAATTTGATAAACCGAAATTTTTAATAGCATCTTCCAATATTGTGATTGAATCTTTACTTAATCTTTTACTTATTCTTCGGTCTAATTTAGAATTTTTAATAAATGTCTCTTTATTAAAAATCAGCTTTTCAATACCGACCCAGAGTATTATTCTATCAAAATCATAGTCAAGTAATTTATTCCATTGCCTAGATAAGAAATAATAAAATAAATTAACTAAAGTTGTTTTTCCAGAACCATTTCCAGAAACAAGGATAAGCTTATTATCTTCAAACAGAATTTCATATGAATTATGTTGATGAAGATTTTCAACTCGGAATTTTGTTATTTTCATTCTATCTTTTATAGGTTATAAGGCATTCCACTCACCATTATAGGGGAATAAGATACGCCAAACCAAGATATAAATAAATTGTGTACTTACACAATCTATTTATATTGCTTCGCAGTTTGTCATACTTATTACTTCTATAATGATTCGTTTCATAAAAGTTTCTTTGTTTTTTAACTAGGTATTGCATACCTGGTTAAAATCCAACCACTTTTAGAGTTTGGCTCGCCTGCTGATCACTCAGGCTTCGATGTTGTCACTATTTTTGATATTCCCATCGCACAATCCTTTTCAAAAATACCGCCAACAGTCTTCGTATACTTCGTATATATCGTTGAATCATGCTTGCGCATTTCTCTTCAACGACCTTCGTTCAACTCGCAGTCGGCGAGCAGCAATAATATATTTACACTATTTCAATAGATCTTGATATCGATGATATTGTTCACAAAAGTGTTTAGCTTTCCTTACATCACTTATATAGTATAATTCATTAATCCCTGAGATGGTTTGTATTTGTATTGAACCATAAGACACAATTGGAATTTGAAAATTATCCACAAATCTTCTGTCAGGCGAACCATCTTTATTAACCCTATACCATGTTTCTCCCAATACAATTGTATCAGTGGGAATATTTTGCCTTTCTTCTAAAAACCTTATTTCTGAATATTTGATGATCAGATCATTATAATCAACAATAGCGATATCCTCATGATTCTTGAAATAAATTATAAATGATGGATAAAAATAAAAATCACCCCCATTAAAGTTTTCAAAACAAAATGATTTTTCATTTGTCAAAATTGATTTTATCGAATCAAATTTAAATCTTACTTCTGATCTTTCCATTGTGGTTCCAGCAGCCGCTTTGGTCTCAAAATTTCGTTCAGAATAAATCATATCCCATATTTTATGTGAATATTTTAAGTCTGTAAATGCGCTTATTAAATCTGAATAAGCTTCCTTTACCATTATCTGATCGAACTTAAAATTTATTTTCAAATAGGATTCCTTCTCAACTTGTTTAATTGATAAAAGTTCATCTCCCTTGATTGCGATTTGTTCATTTAATAATCGAATTTTATTCTTGAATAGGAAACGGAAAAAAGACTTCTCAAGTCTGTTAAGTTTATTTTTAAGTAATGTTATTTCTAATAAATATTTATCACCTTCATCGGAGATTACCCTTCGCTGATGGTGCAAACTTATCATACTTTCTCTTATTTCATTAAAATTATCTGAATTCAGTCTTTCAGTATTAAAATGACTTTCAATTTTTCCGTATTGAACTTTGTTAAATAAACTTTCTAGTATTTCTGTTGCAAATTTTCTTCCTTCTTCTTTGGCAGCTTCTAACTTTAAGCTTTCAGATTCGGATAAATTAGTGTTAAAATTATTCCTTTTAACAACCAATAAAATTTCAGGATGAATAAATACATTCTTCATAGGTAATTTTTGGTTAAAATTGTTTTGGTTAATATGATTATCTATTTAAAGATACTAATAATATAATCCATTGATAGCATTTTATAAATTCTTAAAATTTCATAAGAATAAACTCTATCCTCTAACTTATTAAATCATTAATTAGAGATGACGAAAAGTGTGACGAATAAAAATTTAAGGAATGTAAAATACCTATTGTTATTTACGTAAATTTGTGCTTAAGACATCGAGAAACAAAAATAGAGCAATCAACGTATGTTAATTACTCTATTTGGCGGAGAGTGAGGGATTCGAACCCCCGAACCTGTGACAGTTAACGGTTTTCAAGACCGCCGCATTCGACCACTCTGCCAACTCTCCGCGACAAAAGTAGAAATTTTCATCCGTTCTCCAAAACTAAATTAATATCCCGCTGAAAATGAGCCCAATTATTTTTTTTGGTAATTTTAAGCTATTTTACATTTCAAATTACCTTGTGAACTGAGGACTGGAACGAACGAAATGGAGAATTACATTAAAATCATCGAAGAATATCGAAAAACCCAAAACAACAACCTTTTAACTGTTTTTGCCTGTAAAAGCAATAATGAAAAACAGCCAGAAGAACTAAGGGACCAGAACTATTGGCCGAGGGTTCGATTGATAAAGACTTTATGGGAAAACTATACCGCAGCCGACAAACCACTCCTAAAATGGTTGATAAAAGAAGAGGTTAAAGCGCAGCAGGAATGCATGATGCCGGTATACGCCTTAGATATTGCTGCCTATATGCTCTACAAATACATGGATCTATCCGATGTGTTCGACCTGTTCTTTGCCAAGTTCGCTTCTAGTAATGAATTCTACCTGGACATCGAGCTGGTATTCGGCTATAACAGAGTGGAAACCAAACAGTATCTGCAAACCGAAGGTGCCGACCAACCATATGCCAAGGACATCCTAAAAACCATTGAAGGTTATGAGGATGCCCTAAGTCAAGGTGCCATTTACAAAGATCGTGATGCGTACATGAAATACTTTGAAGAACGTAAAATAAAAATCCTATTCAATGAATTGGAAAATGCGAAAGCATTCTATAAAGAATAAGATCAAGCAGTTTTTTCATCAAAAAACACGATAAATTGGGTCGGATTAAGTCCGGTTTTATCCTTGATGCTCTTCGCAAATTTACCATAGGAAGAAAATCCAGATAAAGCCGCCAAATAAGTCAATTTGAAATTGCGAGCTTCCTCTACCGTCCGCAAATAATGCTCCAGATAAGAAATCCGTAGGTTATTGATGTAATTCGGAAAATCAGCGCCTTTGTTTTTATTCACCACAAAGGATAAGTATTTTGTATTACAACCTATTTCCTTCGCTGTTGACCCTATGGAACAGGCAGGATTTAAAAAAGCTTGATGTTGTTCCCAAGATTCCAAAGCTCTTAAAATCCTTGTCTCCGTTTCCAGGTTCATGTATTCCTTTTTCTGACCGTTAATTAATGCTTCCATAAGCAGAAAATTTGTGTTTATATTTTGTTAATTATTTAGTTTGTTCTTCATCAAATCGCATATAATAGCCCTTGTTATTGGCAGTACCATCTACCAGGTCTTCTATATTGCCGTTCTTTTCCTTTTCCATCAGGAATAGTTCTTCATAATCCTTCGTATACATCGCATCAGGCACCACGTTGACATCGAATACCAATTCCATTTTTTCCAGCTTTTCGAAATTGCCATAGAGCTCTATCCAATGCTTCACAAAACCTACATTCTTTGTACTGTTATAGGTCATGCTGATGAACCCCTCTTGCCCTGCCGGAATCGTCTTGGTCGTATTCTTATTCAAGACGATGCAACCACAGGAAGTTATAATGTCCGTGATGATCAATGGTGATTTTCCGATGTTCTTCACCTTGAATACCACATCCAGATCCTGGCCCGTTTGGATAGGGTAATAATGTCTGCCATTATCCATTATTTCCAAACTGGTCTTTTCATTTTTAGGGTTAAAACAGGCATTTAGCGACATCAACCCTATAAATCCTATAAGCAGCATGTTATTTTTCATATCCAATCTTTTAATCCAATATTTGTAGTTCATCAATGGCCAATCTTTTGTTCTCTTCCGACGCCTTCTGTATGCGAACCAATAACGGTTTGCTCAAGTCCACGCCTTGAAACGGAATAACAATCTCCTTTACCGGAGAATCCTCTTCCTTGATTAAGCCGAATTTTAATTTGTTGATAAGCTTTCCTGATTGATGGATTTCAATTGTCGTTGGAACATTAAAACGATGCTTTTCATTAACCAAAAAACGGATAAACATCCCTTTTGTCCCTTGCAAATCATTAAAATTCACCTCAAAAGCTATATCCTCATTCGAGGTAAACCATCCTTGCTGATAATCCTGCGGAAAACCAAGAATACCATTCAAACAGGTATGTAATGCTTCCTTATTATTATCTCCAGGTTGAATCCATTTAACTTGCGATGCTGTCAACCGATTTCTTTGCTGTCCCCATCCAGAATAGGATTTCCAAGCAACTAAATAATTGGAGATATCTCCATCAGCCTCCTTATACATCTTAATACCATTAGCGGAAAAACCAGCTCGTAGATCCTCCACTATCTTAAGGATGTCCGCCTTAACGCGAACCTGATCATTTTTTATTTCAAATGCTCCGCCGGACTCCAATCCCTTTTGATAGGCCAATTGCAGCTTACTAAAACCCATTCCTAATAGGAGTTTTTGAAGTTTTTTCCTTTCCAATCCTGTAACTTGTGGTAAGAGCTTCCCCAGTTCCTTGTAGCAGTTTGCGAACCTGTCCTCCAATAGATAAGTCTTTTGTATGTCGGCAAATCCGGCATACATACCATATCCCTTGCCTTGAAAGGATTGCTTTTCCTGATCGATCAGATACAAAGCCAGGATCGAAGCAGATTTAGGATAAAAGCGATGAAGATAGGCGCGCAATAATTGCTCAACAGGTAGGTCTACATCATTCATCAATGCGGCAGCTACATAGGTTTTAACATCATCTAAACTGCTGTAATCATAGCCACTGGCATTCAGAAAAATTCCCTTTATCCTCATTGCCTTAAAATCCTTCCATTGCGCTTGCATGCTGAGCAGGCTTGGCTGTACCGTCAGGTAATCATCGAAATTCATCGAATAATCCCAGAGGTACACCTTGGAGGATTTTAATGTCCAGGTATTAACTTTCTTCTTAAAAGCATTAAATTCTTTGGCATCTTTGAAAGAGCCCCCCTTGGGTAAGTCAATGGTGCTTAATAACACACCTACGTTGCTGGGTAATTTCCCTTTTGGCGGCGATTTAACTGTTCCATAGACGGTAGTAAAGAATTGATGGTTGGGAAATAGGGCACTGATTTTCCCCAAAAAAGCAAATACAGCTGCCGACGCATCTCCCACCTTATTCCCGGCAGCTGTACATGCCTCGCATGTACATGCGATGGCATTATCTTCAGGGGCAAGCATGAAATGATTTCCATGTCCAAGCCCCCCATCACCATAATTATCAACGATATACGCTTTTGTTTGTTCCAATAGATCAGGGCTGGAAAAGCATAATTGCTCAGGCATAGGTTTTCCATCCAGCTTTGCATGGTTAGCCTCCCTTTTTTCAACAACCTTGCTGAGGTTGTGTCCCCAGATCCCCCAATCTGCATCCAACTGATTCGTCCCTAATATTCCTGCATAATCACTATCGGTATTGGGTTGATAGTGAGGCTCGCGGTATGAAAAATCAAAATTTCGAGCCTGATCTTTAAAATCTATATAGGCAGGTGGAAGATCTTCATTCTGGATATAATCATTGGCTTCCCCTATCCTATCAATCAATTGATAGATCAACCAAAGCATGGTCCTATTATCTTTGGCAGATAGGTTTAAGGCCGCCTTACCATTTTTTATCTCATAGTCAAAAGGTAATTCCGGATTTACCTGGATATGCAAATGGAAATAGCCCTGGGGAGGATTTTCTTTCTGGCGCATCCGGAGGATTACCTTTTTATCATCAGAGCGTTTCTGTAAATGGGTAAATAAATAAGAAGCCCATCTTTCCCCTTCGGTTGTACCGTCATCGCTGATCAGAAAACCTTTCGCACGAAGCTGACTGTAGGAAGGTTGACAACCTAACATGCCTAAAAACAAACTGATCAATATGATATTAAAACGAAACATTGACTTGGAAATAGAGATTATACAGATTTCGATAAGGGATTTCATAGTTATGGGTTTCATAGTTGTACCAGGTACCCAATACACCTGCAGAAATATGTTTACTGACCATCCTGCCTACACCGGCTCCAACCATCGCATTCATCACCGAAAAGGAATTGATGAATTGATAATTGAGAAGCATCACGTCGGGACTATTCCCAATATTAGCCATGGCCATCAAGTAGTTTTTAGGATTATTCATATAATACCTACCCTGCAAGCCCACATTGTACAATAGATGGCCATCCAAAAAGAATTGCATGTATTTGGCATTCAATCGGAAGGAATTGATTTCCTTGGTCAAACCCAGAACACCGTTGTATAAATGCTCTTCCGTATACAGTTGTCGGTAGCCAGCTCCAAGTTCAAGTTCCCAATCATTTTTAAATTGTCTATAAACAGATGCATTGAAAGCTGTTTTTGGAAAGTATTTATTGGAAATCGCCGCATCTATTTTTGTAGCCCATTTTGCATCCCAAGCTCTTCCCCATTCCAGCTGTCCCTGTATTCCTTTGCCTTCCGATCTGCCAGAATAATTGATCCGACCGATAAAAGTATTGACTCCTTCAAATCGGCTATATTCAAAGGTAGAGATGGATTGAATGGTATAATTATCGCCAAATCTAGACCTCAGGTGGTAAAGTCCCACTTCGTTCTTAAAGTCTTTTTGATTCAGAAATTGTAGATGAGCCTTAAAATCTTCCAATTCCAGCAGGGAAGGTTCGTAAAAACTTTGGTAATAATAGGCCGAATCGTACTGCTTCAGTTTTTCGTAGGCCAATCCTTTGAGGTATTTCAGTTCCTTATCCTGTGGTTTATAGTAAAGAGCTTGATCGGCCACTGCTATCACCTCCTTATCGGCCTTATTTTTCAATAGGTTATTCGCATAGTCGGTTGAGAATTGTACAAAGGTATTTCTCACCTCTTCATGATAAGGATATAGCGCAATTTCCTTTTTCACCAAATCGTATGCCTCTTGAATATTCGCCCCATTCAACAATTGCGCATTGGCAAGTTTTAGTTTGAAAGGTATATCCTGTGGATAAAGGTTGCTGGCCATTTGTGCATGAGCTAACATCTCCTCTTTCAATCCCAATTGGTTGGAAAGATTCACCCCATACATCAGGGCATATTTATCCTGCGGACAATGTTGCAACCATCGCTTGGTCCATTGGTAAGCTAGGGGATAATTCCCTTGTTCGTTGGCCAGTTTGACCATCTTTAACATCAGGTCGTTGTAGCCTGACACATAGTTTTCCCGCTCAACCGGAGAAACCTCCGCAAGAACTGATTCGTAAATCTCTGCTGCGCGCTCATATTGCTCCTGTACTTCATATATTCCCGAAAGCTTTATTTTTAGATCCACATTTCTGGGATCAAGATTTATTTTTTCCTGCAACAGCACGATAGCATCTGAAAAACGACCGGTTTGGTAATAGGCATTGTAAATACTGTTCAACGCATAATCCCGTTCTTCAGCCTCCCCATAATTCAATATTTCGTTCAATTTGGGAATAGCTGCTCTATATTCATTTGCCGCCATATCGGCACGGGTTTCTTCAATTAAACTGGCAACATAAGCTGCTTTAATATCTGTATCATTTGGATGCTGAAGGAATAGCGATCTTGTCAGTGATCTTACTTTATTCTTATCAGCCTTTAACCGATAGATATCCAATTCCCGAAGGGATAAGGCCTTATCCATGCCCCGCACATTGGCATAGGACCTTAATAGATGTAAAGCTTCATCATATTGTTGATTGGCAATGGTCTTATTCAGCACATGCGGAAATGCTTCCACATTTCCAGGATCAGCTTCCAGAATCTTTCCGTACAAGGTGGCCGGATCTTTTGCATTGGCATGCCGTGCCGCCTCCAATAAGAAATAATTATATTTCGTACGGTTGATGCCCGATCCACCCTTCGATTGGGCCTGAAGTAGACTTAGGATCTCATCGTATCTTTTATCATGTTCTAAAATGCTGATCTTCTTATCCACCAAACTTCCATTTCCTGGAAAATAGGTCAAGCCCCTATCCACGGTCGACAAGGCTGCATAATAATCCCCAACCTTTATGTAGTTATTAGCCAATTCATGGTATAAGGCCAATTGATTGGGTTTCTCCTGGATCAGAAGCTTGTTCACAGCAATTGCATCTTCGATCTTACCTGATTTCCGAAGATCGTTTGCCTTCAGCTCTGCTTGATAATTCCTTTCGGCTTCCAATTCCTTATCATCAGGGAAGATCTGGGAAATGCGTTTTAATAAACGATCCGCTTCTACATGGTTGCCTTGAAGGCGGTAAAGATCAATCTTCTTTCGCCAAAGCCCTCTCCAATAGGGATTCACTTCTAATAGTTCATTTACGTAACATATTGCACTGGAATACCTTCCGGTTTCCATTTCTACTGCTACCAATAAATGCTTCGCATCCACATTGCCTGGATTAAAGGCCACGGATTTATTCAATTCGAAACGGGCTTTATTATAATCCTTTCTCAACCAATAATATTTTCCCAGGAACATTCGTAAGTCGGAATCCTTCGGTGATTTGGCAATTTGGAGGTCCAAAACCTGCTTGGCCTTATTGAGATCACCCTTATTCAAAAGTCCGGCAATTTGCTTGACAACATCTTCCTTATCGCTGATATGAACTTTTTGCTGTGCTTGTACGGAGCTAATTCCGCCAAGCATCAAGAAGATCAAAGTCTGCAATAGAGACATGGAAATGGTATTTGAATATTTCTTTAACGTATTCATTTAGTATATGATGGTATTGATGAATGAATTATGCAGCTTTTGAAGAAGATTTATCCTGACTGTTCTGTCCATTGAACCCTTGCCTGGTCATGGTTCCCCATTTAAAGTTTTTCTGGGTGAGGTATTGCCAATATCCTCTCAGCGTAAAAATCACGACAAAGGGATGGTATAGCAGGGCCTCAAAGGCAGAAAAAAGCACCAGACGAAGGTATTCATTCAGATTACGGTATAGTTTTCTGAGGGAAATATCAAACACAATGGTGATGGTGGATATACTGATCCCGATGAGGTATACATAGGCCAACATCAGCCAAAACGTATTGAAATTGATCTGTTCGGTATAGAGCAAAAAGAGCAGGAAGAAGAAGCCCGAGAACTCGATGATGGGAGCCATCAATTCGAAGAAAAAGGCATATGGCATGATAATAAGTCCCATTCTTCCATATTTCCTGTTGAACAGAAATTTTCGATGAACAAAGAATATCTGCAACAAGCCCCTTCCCCACCTTGTCCTTTGTCGCATTAATACCTTTAGGTTTGGAGGCCCTTCCGTCCAACAGAGCGAATGGGGCACTTGCACAATCTTATAAGGTAATTTATGCTCTCTTTTATAGGCGATAAGACGTAGGGTCATATCCATATCCTCGGCATGGGATTTCGTATCAAAACCTCCACAGCTGATGACCGAGCTTTTTTCAAAAAGCCCGAATCCTCCCGACACATTCGGAATGGCATTAATGGCTGACCATCCCATCTTGGCCACCAAATAAGACCGCAAGTATTCTGTTTCCTGAAAGGTCGGAATAAAATCTGCGGGAGGTCTGATACGCGTAATTTTCCCATCCCTAAAATCACATCCATTGGCCATTCGCATCGTAGCTCCTACTGCCAGGACTGGAATATCTGAATCGAGTACTGGAAGGATAACCTTGCTCAAGGTATCGGGTGAAAGGATACAATCCACATCCGTATTGATGAAGTAATCATATTTCGCAACATTCACCCCGGCATTCATCGCATCGGCCTTCGTACCTCCATTTACTTTATCCACTACAATTAGTTTATCGTACAGGGGGTTGACGGATTTAAAGGTCCTTTTAAAGGGTTTACATGCCACTTTTTCCATGTAAGCGTAAGGAACTTCGATCAGTTCAAACCTGGAGATCATTAATTCTAACGTGTTATCCGTACTACCATCATTGACAATAATGATTTCATAAGTTGGATAATTCAAGGAAAGCAATGACGTAATACTGTCCAAAATGATAACTTCCTCATTAAAAGCAGGTGCAACTATGGATATACCAGGAGCTGTTTCGGGATAGGTCGTCAGGATATTCTCTTCCCTTTCGGTATACCTTACCCGATTCCTTAGGATGTTGTAATATCCCATAAAGGCAAGGACAAAATAAATCAGGGTGATGGCCGTCGCATAGAAGAAAATAGCATAGCCATAAAAATTGAATAAAAACTCAAACATGACCGATGTATTAACCTAATTGATAATTAACCTGATCGAATATCTTTCGCTCAAATTCATTAGAGTTCGTGGAAAGATTAGTAAGCCGAAGTTTTCCTTCTTCCCCAAACTGCTTGATGGCATAAGCCAAATGAACCTTTTGTTCATTATCTGTAGTTCTGAAAAACTGATTGGTCAGAAAATCGAGCCCTATTTTGGTTTTGAATTTTGCAACCGCATTAATGATTGCCGTTTGGATCTCTACAGGAGAGATGCTATACATATCGAAAATCTCATGTTCCACCTCCTGGCGACCCAAATTTCCTAGGCTTTCAATAATTGCTGCTCTAACCAATTTGGATTCCTCATTTTTTAATAATCCCTTTAGGAATTCGGCACATTCCATTTGGTTGAAAAAACCGATCTCTTTTATCATAAATGCTTTGAAGGCATGGTTTTTAGCATGTTGAACCCACCTTGATAATAACGGCAATGGTCCCTCAGACTGGCGCCCCACTAAGAAATGGTGAATCATGATCTCATCCAGGGCATTAAAATCCGTATCAAAACTTTCTTCCAAAAATTTGAACGGATCTATGTTATCATACTTCATGACGGCCGCCCTAGCCTGTTTTCTTAATCCCTTATTCTTATGGTTTGTAGAGCGCATCAACACCGATGTTGTCAACCCATTACCCAAATTATCTAACTTTCTTAAGGCGATATGTCGTCTCTTGGAATTATTTGACATCAATTCAGTTTCCCAAAAACTAGGTATGTCCAGAACATGGATGATGGAACGGTAGTTATCCTCATTTACAATTTTCCCTGCTTCCTTCAATTCATTGGCGGTATTTAAGATCAAATCCGTGATCTGGATCTTGGTTTTATTATTCATTCGTAGAATAACGTCCTCAAATTCTTGAAAAACCCGATCCTCCCCATATTTCTCGTCGGATCCCAGCATAGCAACAAAACGATCCTTTACTTGTCTAGATAATTTTGCAAAATCCCTTTCCTTTTTCCGTAAATTCAAATTGATCCATACAAATCGAATTAAACTGAGGATATAAATGAATATCAAGCCCATTACAATTAATACAGTTAATCGGATCACGAATGGATAACCCATAAACTTATTTTGTAAGTAGAATAGGTAATACTGTAGGTAAAAACTTAATTCCATAATCTTGTTTGTTTTAAAAGGTGATTAAATAGTTGGTCATTTTAGATAAGCGTTTTCTTGCGCGTTTTAAATAAGATAGCGTATCAAAACCGACAGTTCAAAATTACCATGTATGGGAAGGAAAATATGTCTCAATAATTGGATAATCTGCAAGATGAATTTTTTGAGACATCATTAATCAATAGGTAACTATCTGTATTTCAATTGTTTTTAATAAATCACAGTTCATCAACCGGATATTTACCTATTTTCCATAATTAATAAAATTTGCATTGTTTTAGGACAATTTATGGCAATTAGATAGTCTCTATAAACGGATATTATTCATAAAGACGCAGTAATTTTTACGTATAAGCGGGAAAAATGAGGAATATGGGAAAAATTGGCAGGAAGTTTCAAACTTTCAATTAGGATAAAAATGTCCAATTATGGGCAAAAAGTTTCTAGGAAACGGGAATTTCGGCTTGGGTGGACAGTATAGGTTTTCCGATTTTTTAAAAAGGGCTGCTTAAAAATGAGATTTTAGAATGGTTTCTACCTTTTCCTAATCTCAATAAATCTCATTTCTTTTATTTTCAATATATTGGGAAGGTGGTATACCAACAACGGCTTTAAAGGCCATGGTAAATTTACTATGCGAAGAAAAACCAGAAAACTCTGCTAGGTAGGATAGTTTATAATCCAACATGACCTGGTTTTCACTTAATTCTCTGATCAGGAATTGAATCCGAAGATGAAGAATATAGTCGTTGAAATTTTGGTTTTTATATTTTCGTATAACGTATGAAACATATTTTTGATTAGAGTGAAGTTTATGCGCCAATTTGTTCAACGTAATATTTTTATCCAAATAAAACTGCTCATTTTCCATCTGGTTCAAATCCTTCACCAGCCTGTTTTCTGTATCCAATGAAATATTGAGGTCGGTTTCCATATTGATTTCCTTCATCAGGATCTTTGGAACCAAAATAGGTTCATCTTCGATATTCATGTCGAAATCCATCACCTGATCCGATTCCCGGGTAGGATTATTATCCAATCTCCTTTTCAAGATGATATAAATGACGCTGAACACAGCTAGACTTATCAATAGCGACCAAACAAGGATAAGATTCCGTTTGCGACTGATCAAATTCTGATTGTTTAAATCTTTGATCAATTCATCAGAAACCGCTATGGAATATTCTGTTTTCTCTTTTAATATATTAGCATAATCATTAAAATAGGCATTAGATTGTTTATGGTCATTGATTTTTTGATAATATCTGCCTGAAACAAGATAATAAGGTTCTTTAAAATCCATTCGATTGAACTTCGTTAAATACGGCTTAGCCTTTCCCAAATAGGATAAAGTAGAATCCAATTTTTCTGATTTAAGATAAGCTTCAGCTTTGCCTAGATACATATATGCCCGAAAATTACTCTCCATACTTCCCAAAAGACGGGTGGCGTTGTCAAACTGATTGATTGCTTGTTCGAATTTTAATAATTGAAGATAACATTGCCCCATGAGGTAACTGAAGGAAGAATTAAATAGGATCGTCTGTGGCGTTTGGACCTTTATCTGGGATAAAGCGGATTTCCCTTGCTCCAATTTTTTAATACCCGCAATAAAATCTCTTTTGTTCATCAGCTGCAAAGCTTCCTCTTGGATGATGTGTATTCTTTCCTCCTCAAATAAGGTTGTGTCTTCAATGGAGTTCTGGTTCTGATGGGCTATCTCAATATAACGTTGGGCTTCCACATTCAGACCCACTTCCCGAAAATTTTCGGCAAGGAAAATTGAATTCTGAGTCGCCAACTCGTAATATCCAGATAATTCGGCCTTGCGTTCGGCCAATAACCCCTTTCTGATCGCCCGAACATAATCTTTCGATTCTTTATATAAACTGGCAAGTAAGATTAGGGCACTAATCTCTTCTTCAGCACTTTCCGCTTCGGTGACCAAGGAATCTGTAAGCCGGATGGCTGCTCGGAGGTCTCTATCTTTTAAATCTTTTTGAATGTAACGGAGTCGTTCTTCAAAATTCCCCTCCTGAGGGAATCCTTTCATGGGTACCATGAGTCCAATAAATATAAGAATGAACAATTGCCTCATATTACAAAAGCTTGGATTTTATCTGTTCCCTGTACTCTACTGGTGTGCAATCCTTTTCAAGACTAAAATTTCTATAAAAAGATGCCCTCGAACTAAAACCACATCGAAGAGCCAGTTCTTCTATATTCATATCAAAATCTGGTTGTTCCAATTCTTTGCATACCGCCTCAATCCGTAAAGAATTAATGATTTTCAATACATTCTGTTTAAAATACTCCTTGAAAAATTGGGAGATCATCGATCTGGACATCTTCAAATCTTTTACCATGGTATCCAAACTAAAGCCAGGATCAAGGTAGGGCTGCTGGTTTAAGTAATTCAACACCCGGTCTTGATAATTCGTGAGTTTATGGTTAGGCAACTGCAATTCCAAAATCGGGTTTTCAGCTTCGACCATAGGAAAAGGATGATTCAGAAAATCAAACTCACTATGCACTGTTTTCCTATCCACCAATTCTTTCAATAGGTAATTATAAATAATGATCGCCCCAAACAACATGATCATATAAATGGTGATGGTAGATAACTGCGAGGTATTTCTGATCTGTGTAAGAAACTGAGCAGATATCAGCGGCAAAATGAAGGCCGCAAGAACCAAAAGTAAGATGATCGAAAAATAAAAAATCCGTTTGATGTTCGACATGGCAATATCCAAGCCCCTGCCTTTGAACATGATAAATATGGGGTATATCATCCAAGATAGACCAAAAGTACTATATAGGACAAAATAATAGGTTTTACTAAAGTTGACACGAAATACTTCAGAGGTAAGGAAATAAAAATATATCCCCAAAAAGATCAAGAATGGCGTGAAATGTAGAAATACCGTTTTAACTTTTGGTTTTTTATCTTCATAAGCCATGAAAGCAAAATATAAAATGGGACCATACAACAAGCCTAGGGGAGCACCTCGATCGACATATTGATATCCTTTAACAATATCGATAAAGATGGCCGCAAAACTTACATGGAAGAGCATGACGAGCAATAACCGAAAAACAATCTTATCAAATGAGCTTTTGTTAGGCAAGAGGTAATACACCTGGCAACTCATTAAACAGATCATGACGATCGATGCATATATAAAAAAAATGACCATGCTACTTTTGATTGCTTATTTTAAAATCTGTTACCGACTGACGCATATATAAGTGGAAATATTTATTGAATTTAGAAACAGAATTGAAGCCACATAAATTCGAAAGAACAGCGGTCTTTAAATGCGGATAATTACCTTTCAATAGACTCACGGCATACAAAATCCTATATTTTGCCAACCAATCAAAGAAAGAACACTTAGCCTGTAGATCAAGGAATTGAAGCATCACCTCTTTACTTAATCCGGTATGCTGTAGGAATTTTTCCATGCTGAGATTGGAATCCAGAAACAACTTGTCCTTTTCCATTGCATGTTGCAATACTTGATGATAGGCTCCCCACTCCTGCTCCGTGATTTTTATCGGCTGTGATTTTTCGGCAGTCAATACATTATAGTATGTCCGACGGTTGTCCATAGAAAATCGAGAAATCAAAAATCCTAATATGATAAAGATCCCAATACAATTGATGACCATAAATACATAAACCGGACGGACATCATAATTAAATGGCTTAAACATATAAAACAACATCGTCAACAAAAAAAAGGCTACAATAAAACCAAAAAGACAGAGGATCTCCAAAAGAATAGCTTTATACCTGTTCTTAGCTCCCCTTACTTTTTGGGTATTCCTCAATACATAAGTCGGATAGACTGTTAGAGAACTTATATAAGCGATATAAACAATCATTAAATGCCACTTTTGCAAATCCCTAGCCCAATTGATATAGAGTATGGAGAATAGAAAAAAAGGTAAAAAGTGCATGCAAACTGTTAGAAACTTTATTCTTTGTAGCCTCAAATTCCATAAGCAAGCCAATAACAATGGACCATATAACAGGGCAATCGGAATATCATACATTTATGCCATAAATGGAATATGCAGAATCAACAATAAACAGAATATCAAGATCAACAAGTTGAAATTATTCAGTCTGTCTTTCATAGTTTGGTAGTTTCCGGGATTTTCCTAAAAAATGGTATTTCCTTTTATTAAAATTCCAGTAAAAAATGGCCTAACCCCATTTAGGTATAAAACCATCCTTCATTATCCTTCAAATTCAACTCCTTAATAAGGAGATATTTTAATTGTGTTTGGTTAATTTTCTGTTATCGGATTATGAAAGTTTAAAAAATATCTAATTTGGTTACAAAAATTATAAAATCAGTAAATTAAATTTATATTTAATATTTTTTCTAATTAATTGGAATATTTCCTAAAATATTTTTAAAATTTAAATCTTTTTTAAGCTTTAACCTAACTGTTAAACATTTTTATCTAAAGCAAATATAAAAAAATTAAAATAATTAAGTTTATTTTATAACTTTTTATGATGAACATCAATTTAAATTATAATATACGTTTCTCTTTCCGAATAATAGTTGCAGCTTTAGAGAGGAAAATGTAAGATTTCGAAATGTTAAAATTTATGTTTTAACATTTATAGACATAGGATTTGTAAAAGAGTACTATCAATTTATAAAAGAGTACTATCAATTTAAAAACTATGAGAACGTTATTATCATTTGCCTTAGCTGCTGCAGCGCTATCATTTGCGAGCTGTAGCAACGATGACGGGATGGATCTAAACAGAACCACGCCAGTCACCATTAAAATGACCGATGCCCCAGGGTATTACGATCAAATCTTTTTAAACATTGATCACATTGAGATCTTATCCGCAGGCGGAAACAAAACGGTGGATATCGATGATGATCCTTTTGATATCTTATTGTATCGCTTAGGTCGTGATACGGTGTTAGCTAATGCTGATGTCCCTTCAGGCCAACTTCAAGAAATCCGTTTGGTATTGGAGGATGAAGGTAATGAGGTGGTTATCGATGGTGTTAGGCATCAGCTGACTACGCCTAGTGGTCAATCATCAGGGGTAAAAATCAAGGTTCAGGATAATTTGGAACCAGGGGTTGCCTATACCCTATTATTGGATTTTGATGCATCGAAATCTATTCACATGACTGGAAACGGAAAATACATGCTGAAGCCTGTTATCCGTGCAATTCCAGTTGCTGTTTCTGGTGCTGTTAAAGGTATTGTTTCTCCAAAAGAATCGCTAGCCAACTTATTGTTGATCAATGGAGCAGATACTTTGGGTACATTAGCTGATACATTGGGTAATTTCTACTTCCCAGGAGTTAAATCAGGCACTTATAAGTTATTGGTTCAACCTACTGTTACGCCTTATTTAGAGAAAACCATCATGCCTATTGAGGTTGCAAATGGTGAAGTTAAAGATTTAGGCACTATCGGGGTTAATTAATAATTTCCTCAGGGATTTTATTGGACATCCAAAGCGCCTTTATTGTCATCTTGATTGACTTTATTGTCATCCTGAGCGTAGTCGAAGGACCTGTACGGTTACCAACGAACAGATGCTTCGACTTCGCTCAGCATGACAAAACTATTTCGCTCAGCATGACAATGCTATTTCATTCAGCATAACAATGCTATTTCATTCAGCATAACAATGCTATTTCATTCAGCATGACAATGCTATTTCGCTCAGCATGTCCAAACTATTTCACCTTGTCCCTATAATCAGTTCGCTGTATCCTCACCGCATTCAAAATAGCCAACAAAGCCACCCCTACATCGGCAAATACCGCTTCCCACATGGTCGCTAATCCTCCAGCACCCAACAACAGAACAATCCCCTTAACCACAAATGCTAAAATGATATTTTGCCATACAATGGCCTTGGTTTTTTTACCAATTGCAATAGCCATCGGAATCTTACTTGGTCGATCATCCTGAATCACCACATCAGCAGTTTCTACTGTAGCATCTGATCCCAAGCCCCCCATGGCTATCCCCACATCACTTAAGGCCACAACCGGCGCATCATTGACCCCATCTCCCACAAAAGCCACTATGGAAGACCTCGATTTTGATTCCTTCAGTTTTTCCACCTTATCCTCCGGCAAGAGATCACCAAAAGCGCTATCGATCCCAAGCTCCTTGGCCACATATTGCACCACCGCATTTTTATCGCCACTTAGCATCGTAGCCCGCACTTTCAAGGCATGCAGTTTTTCTATTGTAGCTTTTGCATCTTCCTTTATCTTATCTGCTATCGTTAAATACCCCACATATTCCCCATTCTCCGCAATAGCAATGGTTGTATATACCAAATCATTCAATTCCTTCGGATATTCCACCTGAAATTTGTCCAACAACTTTACATTACCCACCAGATAAGTTTTGCCATTCACTCGTCCTTTTAATCCATGTCCAGCTATCTCTTCTGCATCTGTTAAGGACAAACCGTGATTGGGCTCACCAACATATTGGTGGATAGCGGTAGCTGCAGGATGGGTACTTTTGCTTTCCAATAAATTTATAGCCTCCAATATCCCCTGCCTATCCAATCCATCTTTAAAAACAACTTCCTGAACCTCAAAAACACCTTCGGTCATGGTACCTGTTTTATCCATGACCACTTCTTCTACAGCGGCCAGGCTATCCAAGAAGTTTCCACCCTTCACCAATATTCCGTTTCGGCTGGCCGCCCCGATCCCCCCAAAATAGCCTAATGGAATGGATATGACCAGAGCACAGGGGCAAGAGACCACCAAAAAGATCAATGCTCTATATAACCAATCTTTAAAAACATAATCGGAAACAAATATAGCCGGCAAAAAAGCAATACCAATCGCCAAGAAAACCACAATTGGCGTATAGATCTTAGCAAATTTGGAAATAAACAGTTCTGTTGGAGCCTTCTGCGAACTCGCATGTTGCACCATTTCCCATATCTTGCTCAATTTACTGTCTTCATAAGCTGCAGAAACCTTAACCTCTGCAACGCTTTTCAGATTGATCATACCGGCAAGCACAGCATCGTTTTTAACTTTTGAATCGGGCTTACTTTCTCCAGTCAGCGCTGCGGTATTGAAAGAGGCTTGATCACTTAACAAGATCGCATCCAAGGCTAATTTCTCACCAGGTTTCAGTTGGATGACATCGCCTACCTTTACCTCTTTTGCCCTGATCAGTATGGGATCACCATCCCTTATTACTGTCGCTTCATCTGGCCGTTGATCCAATAGACTTTTTATATTCGCTTTGGCGCGGGTTACGGCCATGGTTTGAAAAGCTTCACCAACAGCATAAAATAACATTACTGCGACCCCTTCTGGATATTCGCCAATAGCGAAAGCACCAAAAGTTGCGATTCCCATCAAGAAAAATTCAGAAAAGAAATTCCCCTTTCTAATGCTTTTCAAGGCATCCTTAAGAACAGGGAAGCCTACAGGAATATATGCCAATACATACCAGCCTAACCTGATCCATCCCTTAAACCAATCATTAGCAATAAGGTGGTCCAAGGACAAAGCCGAGAGCAACAAGAATAAACTTAAAATGGCCGGAAGGAATAGTTGGAAGGTAGAACCTTCCATATCATGGCTATGGTCATGGCCATCATCATGATCGTGATCGTGGCTATCATCATGATTATGTTGTTTCTTTTTGGAGGATAGCGCTAAAGAGGCATCCGCCCTTTTATATATCTTATCCGTCTGATTGCAGATTTCGCAAACACCAGCAGCATTAAATTGATGTTTATGTTCCATTTTTAAATTTACTAACCTTTAAAGGTTAAAACAACGGATGCTGTAAATGTTTTGTAGATAGTCTTTTTTATGGAAATAATAAGTATATAAGTACCTTAGGAAAAAATATGAAAGACATGATGGCAAAGCATTTATTTGGATTAATATTGATGTTCCTGGGGAGCATTTTTGCATCCCACGCCCAATTGGCGGTAATTAGTAGTCAAGATGGTTATGCAAATGTTCGGGCCGAAGGAAATAACAAGGCCAAGGTGATCGATAAGCTTAATAAATTCACCATCATACTTTTTGATGAAGAATTTATGCATGAGAAAAAAAATGCGGATTGGATCCCTGTTCAATATATAGATCAAAAAAATAGAAACAACCTGGGAAACGGAAATATAGACTTAAAGGCTGGATATTTCCATAAATCGCAATTTAAAATAATGGAAGCCCTTCCATCGGCCAATCCTCAAGAATTCAAGTTTCTTGTGGAAACACAAGCTTTCAACAAATCGAACAAGAAAATCGAATATTATCCGCAGAGCCAAAGCCCTGTTAAAATAAATGGACAGTTTTACTTTGGTGGAGATTGCGGATTGCCAAAGACCGAGGTAAAGAGTATGCGCGCTATGTTCAACAAAAAAAACATTCAGGTACCTATGAATTATATATGGGGGATTCTGCATGCAAACAAAAACTACGAGGCCAAAAAATTTGATGGGCATTATTTTGTAAAGCAGGAAATTGGGGATGGCGGTTGTTTCAGCTTTTTGGTTTGGGAGTTTAGTGATACCGGACTTCAACAACGCTTTGTAGGTTGGAATTATTAGGTAGCCTATAAATATTAATATTTAATAATCAATGAGTTAACTTCCAATTCCTATTTTCCATCATGGAATATTTAAGGAAAAGGAAGATGTGGGCGATTTTAATTGTCCCTTTCCTATTGCTGTTTTGCCACTGTCGGAAAATCATGGATCCGGAAGAACCTATTTTTGATATTAGGAATCTTCCCAACGAAATGAAGTATGATGAGCAAATAAAATTGAACGCCGATCATCATAAAGACCAGATCTTATGGGCATCCTCAGATCCTTTTGTGGCCATTATAGATGAAAATGGATTTTTGAAAGGTCAGCATATAGGCACAACCACCATCAGCGTAAGTTGGAAAGATAAAATCATAGAAAAGGAATTAACCATCACGCCGTATGTGCAAGGGATTCAGGAACCTTTTGTCCATTTTGGAAAATCTATCGCTCGAATCAAATCCTTGATGAAGGTTAAACCAGTTGAGGAAGATTTTAGTGCATTATATTATGCCAATCCTTCTGAACATAGCAAATACCTCTATTATTGGTTCAATAGTAGAAACCAACTATTTTTAAGTGGAATAATCTTTGGCGACCATGATGTTAAGTTATCGAAGATTGCTCACACCTTTTTTGCTGAACGATATCATGTGATGAAGGAAAAAAACAAACGAACCTATTATTTAGATTCTAAAAGAAATTACTTCATAGTACTGGACATCAATTCCGAAAAACAGCTAGTCGGTTTCTATAATCCTATAAAAGAAGAATGACATTAAACATTGTTAAGCCAAATAAATAAAAAGCCGTATCAAAAATTTGATACGGCCTCTAATCTTTTATTTAAAAAACTTAAGCGATTGGCTCTAAATATTGTGCATAACAATATCCTTCTTCGCCATCTTTCGTTCTTACTAACCACCATTGGTCATTAGCGCGGCTGATTAAGGTAATCACCTCATCTTTTGCAGCTTTACCAACAATTGGCTGATCAGTACCTGGTCCTTTACGGATATTCAAGTTACTGCTTTCCGTGATCACTTTTACTTGTTGTCCTGTAACGGAAGTAGTTACATCGACGTTCATTACGACATCTCCTGTAAGGAAATTAGGATCAATCTGGTTGTAAACATCCCATAACTTATTCTTTACATCGGCATTGGGAGCTGTTCCACGAATCTGTAAAACGCCATCTTGTTCTGCCACCTGCAAATCTGAAATCCCAGATGCTTTTGCTGTATCTACTAATACTTGATATTTACTTAATAAGCTCATAATAATCTTTTTTATTTAACTTTTAATGCACTCATGTCAACTCTCTTAGGATTCAAAGCATCTAACCCCATTTTCAAAGCTTGTACACGAGCTTGTTCCAATTCTCCAGTTACCGTGATGATTCCATCAGCTACAGTAGTTTGTACCGTTGGAAAATCTTTGGTAAACGCTTGAACTTTAGCAGTTAAATCATCGGTATTGGTGTTCACTTCAATCTGTGGTGCATTAACCACGATATTGTTCACTACAGATTTAACGCCTTTGGCATCTGCAGTTTTTGCAGCATCAGCCATTCTTGTTTTTTCCTCTTCAGAAGAAGCAGTACCATTCAAGGTAACCACACCGTCTTTAACATCCACCTGAACGTTTGGATTGGATTGAATAGCTGTTTCCACTTTAGCTTTTAAGTCCGCATCAGAAATTTTGGACTTACATGCGACTGTTCCTGATACTAATACGGCAGAAACCATCGCCATTGATAAGATTTTTCGTAGGTTCATAAAAATCATTGTTTATGTAAGTAAATTATACTTAAATCTAAACAAAAAATATCCAAATTGGTTTTAAGAAATTATTATTGTTTTATAATAAATTCGTGATCTTGATTTCTTTGCCATTGAAGGTCAGGCTGTCCCCTACTTTTTTCCCTAGCAATAGCTTTCCAATTGGAGATTCTTTCGAAATCACCATGACGGTTTCCTGATCGATTTTCATTGGCCCGATGGAAATGGACAATAGATAATGGAACTGATTTGTAACAACCAGGCTTCCCAAACCCACCAATCTTAGGGGTTCTAAAGGTAAATTATGTAAAGTATCTAAATCCTGTTGGGCCTGTTTCCATTGTTGTTGAAGCCGACTAAGTTCTTGCTGGGCCATTTCTCTGGAGGTTTCATATTTGTCGCCCATGCTGCTCTTCGTATCGTTGACCAAACTATCATTTGCCGTTTCCATAGCAGCGCTAATGTCGCTTATTCTGCTTTCTGTTTTTTGGATGGCTTCCCGGATCCAGACCTCTTTTTCTATCATGAATTCAATATGCTAATAAATAAAAAAAACGCCAAATCAGATTTGGCGTTTCAATTAAAAACTTAATAACCAATTTATATATTAAATTAGTTTTCTAATGCTTCTTTAACGTTTTTAGCTTTTCTTTCTGCTTCGTTAGAAAGTTCTTTTGCTTTATCTGCCGTTCTATCTGTTGCATTTTCGATCGCATCACCGGTTCTTTGTCCAGCTTCTTTAGTTGCATCGATTGCATTATCTACGCCTCTTTCTACTGCTTCGGCAGCATCTCTAGCTGCTTGTTTGGTTTTTTCCCAAGCAGTCTCCGCATCTGCTACTGCTTTTCTAGCAGCTTCTTCTGCTTGTTTATCACCACTTTTCACAGCTGCATCTAAATCAGCTTGTGCTTTTTTAAGATTAGCTTCCGCATCAGCAGCTGCTTTATCTGCATCTGCTTTCATGTGCGCAGCGTGATCTTCAGCTGATTCAATGGAATGATCCAATCTTTCTCCAGCAGTAGTATCACCGTCATGGTTTTTATCCATGGTTGATGTGTTGTTATTACATGCCGAAAAAGAGATAGCACATGCAACAGCCGCTAATAATCCAAGTTTTTTCATGTTTGTAAAATTAAATGTTCGTGTGTTTTTGTTTAACATTTTTCTCGGAGCATGTTGCAAAATTTATACCAAATTATGCTTTTGGATAAACCGTGCCTTTAGCCGCTTCTAATGTGTTTTTCAATAAGCCGATAATGGTCATTAAACCTACTCCTCCTGGAACTGGTGTAATCCAAGATGCTTTCTTGGAAACTTCCTCGAAATCAACATCTCCGTACAATTTGAATCCTGATTTTGTTTCTGAAGAGTTTTCTCTGTTTATTCCCACGTCTATGACTATAGCACCTTCTTTCACCATTTCTGCCGTCACAAAATTCTTGCGACCAATGGCTGCAACAACGATATCCCCTTGAAGAACTTCTTCTTTCAGGTTCTGTGTTCTACTGTGGGTCAATGTTACTGTACAATTCCCAGGATTGCTGTTCCTTGCCAATAGAATACTCATCGGAGAGCCTACAATATTGCTACGGCCAACCACCACGGCTTTCATGCCTGAGGTATTGATCTGATAATGTTCCAACATCAACATGATCCCGTAAGGAGTAGCAGGGATAAAACAAGGCAGATTACGCTGCATTCTTCCCAGGTTGATCGGATGGAATCCATCCACATCTTTTTTATAATCTATAGCTTCAGTAACTTTCTCTGGATCAATATGCTTAGGTAATGGCAATTGAACGATCAATCCATCAATGGAATCATCTTGGTTGATCTCGGCAATCTTTGCCAATAACGCTTCCTCGGTAATGCTGTCCTCATAATGTAAGTTGGTAGAATCAAAACCAACCTGCTCGCAATTACGCATTTTACTAGCCACATAAGTTTCACTACCCCCATCGTTTCCGACTAGAATAGCAACCAAATGCGGTTTACGACCTAAGGTTTGAGTCAGTTCAGCAGTTTCTCTTTTGATATCTTCTTTAAGTTTTGCAGAAACTTCTTTTCCGTCCAGTAACTTCATGTTATCTATAAAAGGTTGTTGTAAATTAATCAAGTTTTAATACCGCCATAAATGCAGATTGTGGAATCTCCACATTACCTACCTGACGCATACGTTTCTTACCCTTTTTCTGTTTTTCCAACAATTTACGCTTACGGGAAATATCACCACCATAACATTTGGCAGTTACATCCTTACGTAGGGCAGAAATGGTTTCGCGGGCAATGATCTTGGCTCCGATGGATGCCTGAATACGGATTTCGAATTGTTGCCTAGGTAATAATTCCTTCAATTTCTCACAGATTTTCTTACCGAAATCGTAGGCATTGCTACGGTGGATCAAGGAGGATAGTGCATCTACAGGCTCATCGTTCAAACGAATATCCAATTTAACCAAATCAGATGTTCTATAACCGGTCTGATGGTAATCGAATGAAGCATAGCCTTTGGAAATGGTTTTCAGTTTATCGTAAAAATCGAATACAATCTCTCCCATAGGCATCTCAAACACCAATTCCACACGATCGGAGGTCAAATATGATTGGTTGATGATGGTACCACGTTTTTGGATACAAAGCGACATTACAGGACCAACAAATTCTGCTTTGGTAATGATATTCGCTTTGATATAAGGTTCTTCAATACTATCCAATTTACTTGGATCTGGAAGATCAGAAGGGTTATGAACCACCACTTCTTCGTTGTCTTTTGTTAGAAATGCTTTGTAGGATACGTTGGGCACCGTAGTGATCACGGTCATATCGAACTCGCGTTCCAAACGCTCTTGGATGATCTCCATATGGAGCATTCCCAAGAATCCACAACGGAATCCAAATCCCAATGCCGCAGATGATTCCGGTTCAAACACCAAGGAAGCATCATTCAGTTGCAAGCGATGCATCGATTCACGTAGCTCCTCGTAATCCTCTGTATCTACGGGATATATACCCGCAAACACCATCGGTTTTACCTCTTCGAAACCTTGGATCGCAGATGCACAAGGACGGTCTTTATGGGTAATGGTATCTCCTACTTTTACCTCGCGGGCTTCTTTGATCCCCGAAATAATGTAGCCTACATCACCTGTTTTGATAACTTCTTTAGGAACCTGATTAAGTTTCAAGGTACCTACTTCATCCGCATAATATTCTTTTCCAGTTGCAACGAACTTTACGCGATCGCCTTTACGGATTTCTCCATTTTCTACCTTAAAGTAGGCCATGATACCACGGAAGGAGTTGAATACCGAGTCAAAGATCAGGGCTTGAAGCGGTCCTTCCGGATCACCAACAGGTGCAGGGATACGCTCAACGATAGCATTTAGGATATCAGGAATACCCAATCCAGTCTTTCCTGATGCAGGGATGATATCTTCTCTTTTACCGCCTATAAGATCCACGATCTGATCTTTCACTTCCTCTGGCATAGCGCCAGGAAGATCCATTTTATTTAAAATAGGAATGATTTCTAGGTCATGTTCCAATGCTAGGTATAGATTGGAAATGGTTTGGGCCTGAATCCCTTGTGAAGCATCAACGATTAATAATGCACCTTCGCAGGCAGCGATGGAACGGGAAACTTCATAGGAAAAATCCACGTGTCCAGGTGTATCGATCAGGTTAAGGATATACTGTTGACCATCTTTTTGGAATTCCATTTGGATAGCATGACTCTTGATCGTAATCCCTCTTTCCCTTTCCAAATCCATATTATCCAACAATTGGGCCTGAGCTTCACGTTGGCTGATGGTGTTTGTAAACTCTAACAATCTATCGGCCAATGTACTTTTACCGTGGTCAATGTGCGCGATGATACAAAAATTGCGTATTTGCTTCATATAGGTGATTATCCCTTCAAATTAATTCGCAAATATAATTTTTTTAAACGAGGTTTTCCCCTATTTAGGGCTTCTAATTTCGGAATTATTTAGTTGTCGTTCGGAAAGGTAAGTTGAATAGCAGTCCCTAAACCTATTTCGCTATCTACTTGGACTTTAACATGCAAACGTTCGGCAATTCTTTTTACGATGGATAGCCCAAGTCCTGTACCCTCAAATTCTGTTGCATTGGAAAGTCGCTTAAAACTATCAAAGACATTGCTTAGTTCTTCCTTTGCCATCCCAATTCCATTGTCAATAATATGGTAGCGAACGAATTCATTTTCCAGTTCGGAATAAATCTTTATTTTAGGTGAAGCTGTTTTCGCACTGTATTTCATTGCATTACCAATCAGGTTCTGGAATAATTGATAGATAATGGTTTTCTCACCATGTAAAGGAAAAAGGTTGCCAAATTCTACTTCTGCATGATCAGCAGCATATCTTAACTTACTGAAATCAACAATCTGCGGGATGAAATCCTGGGTATATACCGATTCCATTTTATAATCATAGCCTTTGACCTTTGAAAATTCATGGATGGTACGCAACATTTCATTGATGATGTTGACTGCTTCTTTGGTATTCTTGAGCATTTTCATTCTCAACACTTCCGACATGTCTGGCTTTTGCATCATCATCTGTACCGAAAGGTTGATAGCTGATAATGGATTCTTCAGATCATGACTTACGGTATTGGCATAATTATCCAATGCCGTATTCAAATTGAGCACTTCGAGGTTCAGCTTTTGGATCTCTTCGGCCAGCATCCGGAAACTCACCAGTACAATCTCGCGCAACCTTTTGAAAAAGAAAAACTCCATATCCGTCCATTTCTCGGAGGCATGATAAGTGGTTTGATGCCAAACATCCAAATAAGGATGTTCTTCATGCACAAATTGCACATTAGGTTTCCCTTCCGCAATAAGTTCTTCCGGTTTTTCCACCCATTTCCTTTTTTGGATTTTTTCCTTCCGGAAGAACAAAAAGGCTAAAGATTCCTTTTCATCCACACAAATAGCCGAAATACCAGCAAAGCGCTCGGTTTCCAAGCCTAGTTTCTTGCCGTATTTAAATACAAATTCTTCATCCGTGAAATAACTTCCTTTTTCTACTTTACGAATCTGATCAACGATGGCATCTACTTTACGCTTCCCAATGGAGATATTGTAGGTATGTAATTCATCCTTGCTCAGGATGGCCATGGCATCCGCCTTCGCAAAATAACATAAACGATCACCTAAATCGTTGAGTACTTTGTATAGATCATTCTGAACTAATAATTTTTCTTTTAGCAGAAGTTCAAAATCCCTTATTTCCTCGTAAAACTTACGGTCTTTGAGATCCTGGTTTTCAACATACTGATTCACAGCCATCTGCACAAAGTACACCAAGGCCTCTCTTTTGAGCAGGTTTACTTTTTTAGCATCCTTACTTTGGCAGAAAACATATCCCCATAATCCACCATCTACAATAATGGACACACTGAGGTTCGAGTTCACCCCATCCTTTAGCATATAGGCAGCATGTATGGGCGAGACCATTCGGACACTGGTTTGGGAAAGATTAGGATGATCTACTCCATTGGAGATAATCTTGATGGTTGGTCCATTGATCTGCGCCGTATAACGACTATAATTGACCACATGAATGTTCCTTGCCAGCCGAAATACATCGGTGTAAGGATAATAACATCCTAGAATACCTTCTAAGTCAGGATGTTTAATATTTTCAGCTATTATAAGTCCATTATTGTCCTTATCATAGGCAAAAACACGAATTCGATCGAAGCCACTTATTTTCGAAATATACGCTGAAGTTACCTCCCAGATCCGGTCCTTGTTTTTTACTAATAGGTTGTTAAACACCTCAATCTTAGGAAAGAAAACATTTTGATCAATAGCCTTCTTTTCAAACTCCAGATAGATATATTTACTTGTGCCATAAACATTTAGGTAGCAACCGAAAGGTCCTACCTCTACTTCCATCCAAACACGCTCATCTGAATCTTCGAAGACCTCATCAATCCCCTTCTTTAAATTCTCTTGGTAATTTGGGAAATATGTAGCAATAAATTTCCAGATATTAGAACCGATGTAATGGTTCACTGGGTTGGTCAACCAATCGGAACAATTTTCGCTCAGGGCAACCAAAGAATAGTCATGGTTTATAATCAATAGAAAACCATGTTCTTGAATACCCTCGCTAAGGTACAATTGATCATCTTCTACAATCTCCTGATTATTCATTAATTAATAGTTAGTTATGGTAGTTATTTTGATTTTACATCCCCCAACATCAAAATAATGGGTTAAAATTAAAAAAAAGGTTTGAACATCTTTAATTTTTTAATGAATTACGGAAAATTTAGATTGACTATCAATAAATAAATTGGACTTTTGGATGGTTTTATAGGCATAAAAAAGGGCTTCCTAATAGATAGAAAGCCTTTCTTATAAGTTTATTCCTAAAAAGAAATATTAGCCGATACTTGGTACTGGAACGACTTCGTTTGTATCTTTTTCATAATCGATCTCATCAAAATTGAAACCGAACAATTGGAAGAAATCATTTCTGTAACCCTGAATATCAGAAATCTCTTCCAGATTTTCAGTAGTAGCTTTTTTCCATAATTCAGCAACTTCCTGTTGCACATCTTCGCGCATTTCCAGGTCATCCACACGAATTCTTCCTTTTTCGTCCAATTGAAGATCCGAATTGTTGTAAAGTCTTTCTGCGAACAAACGTTGCATCTGCTCGATCGTTCCTTCATGGATCCCTTTTTCCTTCATTACTTTGTACAACAAAGAAATGTATAATGGAACCACAGGAATAGCAGAACTTGATTGGGTTACCAAAGCTTTGTTCACTGAAACATAAGAAACCCCATTAATATCTGCTAACAACGCATTGATAGCTGGAACAGTTGCTTCTAAATTATCTTTAGCACGACCGATCGTACCGTTTCTATAGATTGGATAGGTTAATTCTGGGCCGATGTAAGAATAAGCAACGGTTTTTACACCTTCTGCCAATACTCCTGCAGCCTTCAGATCTTCTATCCAGAATTTCCAATCTTCGCCACCCATTACGGCTACGGTATTATTGATATCATCCTCCAGTTCCACCGGATTGATGGTGATATCAGAAACAACACCAGTATGGAAATCTACCGTTTTATCGGTAAATGGTTTTTCAATAGGTTTTAATACAGAGGCATGTTGCACGCCTGTTTTCGGATGCGTACGACGAGGTGAAGCCAATGAATAGACGACTAGATCCACCTGTCCAAGATCTTTCTTGATCAATTCAATGGTCTGTTGCTTGATTTCATCAGAGAAAGCATCGCCATTGATACTTTTGGCGTAAAGGCCTGCCGCTTGGGCTTCTTTTTCAAAAGCAGCGGTATTGTACCAACCTGCAGTACCTAATTTTCCTTCGGTAGCTGGTTTTTCAAAAAACACGCCAATAGTAGCTGCATCAGATCCGAACGCAGCAGAAATACGAGAAGCAATACCAAAACCGGTTGAAGCACCGATTACCAATACCTTTTTAGGGCCGTCAGCAATCTTTCCTTTTGATTTCACGTATTCGATTTGGTTTTTGATGTGTTGTGCTGCTCCATCTGGATGTGCAGTTAAACAAATAAAACCTCTAGTTCTTGGTTGTATAATCATCCTTAATTAAATTTCATTGAATAATCTTGACAAAAATAGTCAATTTTTTATCTTTTAATATAGTTCTTGTATAATAGATTGATAACTTCCTTGGAAAATTTGAGGGTCTGTCCATCATCCACCAAGTTCGGTACACAGCCATTGGTAATGACAATAAACCCAAATTTCTTTTTGGGTTCAAAGAACATATTACTGTAAAGTCCATAGGCAGAGCCGGTATGCCCTATTAAATGTTCTCCAGTAATAAGATCATCGGTTTCCAATAAGGCTAATCCATAATGCTCTTTAGCAGACAAGCCTTTCTGCATTCTTTTTGAACTTTTCGCTTTGAGGATTCTTACTTTTCCCAACTTCCCATAGTTCATGTGCATCATCATATAGGTAGACAGGTCCTTGGCGGAGATCTTAAGCCCCCCGGTTGGAGAAAATACAGGTGTGCTCACACCCATCGTATAATTCCTGATTTCTTCGGATCGCGGATTGTAGGCAGAAGGCTGCTCTTTAAAAACCCCAGTGGATTTTACATATAATTTAGCAAACCTGCTTTGGTCCAAAGAATCCACGCAGTACCCTGCCTGTAATTGCAAGGGAGCTAATACTTGCTGTTCGATGTAGTTATCAAAACGGATATTGCTGATCCTTTCTAGAACCGCCCCTACCATATTGAAATTAAGGTTACAATATTCATAGCCTTTGCCTGGCTCGTAATTATTATAGGATTTAGCCCAATTGGGGTTTTTCGTAGAATCCAGGACATCAAAAGTGAAATATCCATTGCTATCGTTCAGGCTGGAACGATGCGATAGCACCATTTCTAATGTTATTTTGGTATTCGGGAATTTAGGATTTCGCACGTTGAATCCGACCAGCTCACTGAAATCATCATTTAGACTGATTTTTCCCTGCTCCACCAATTGCATAATTGCAGTAGAACTGAAAGATTTGGAGATCGACGCGATCCGAAACAGATCTTGCGTACTCAATGCGGTTTTCTTTTCTAGGTCCTTGTAGCCATAGGCCTTTTCGAATACGGGTTTTCCATTCTTTACCACCACTATAGCTAGACCAACAGCCTCATGCTTCTGCATGATCTGTTGCAGATCTTCCTCAAACGTAGGGCTTTGTGCATAGCTTGATCCAATCATGGTAAAAACCATGAAAATCAATAAGGTATAGGTTTTAAGGATATTCATTTTTATATAGGTTTATGTTTGTTTTTATATTAAAATAAGTGCTTGTTTTAAGCCTAAGGCAATCAAGGTTCCTAACACAAAACTCAACAGTGTGCCAATCAGTACATATTCGGTGAATTTGGTATCTTTTGCATTGCTGAGGTCTCCAAATCGGAATATGGATTTGGCAGCCAAAAGAAAGCCGATGCCCTCCATGAAATCCAACAGAACGAAACATAAGATCATGACCCTTTCCAAAACCCCGATCAATTTTCCAGCCTCAAATAGGGTTTCCTTCCGTTTATTGTTGAACTCTACCTCTTGGTTCCATTTACTGATGTATACCCGAATAATGATCGGCACCACAAACAGCTGCATCATGATGGCTATGAGGTACAAAAGGATGGTATACGGATCTATTTGTCCGATGAGCGCGTTCCATTTCTCAGGATTATTGAAGAAAAACACGACAAGGATACTCCCGATATGCAGTAGCTGATCGATGATAAAGGCCAAGACCCCATGCTTAGGGAATTTTATCTCAAAACCGATCTTAGCACTATCAATGGCCAAATGTGCTGCTGTTAAAAAGAGGATGTTCTGCCAATTCCCGGTCAAATCCCAGGAGAAAAACAAGAATAATAATCCTGCATGAACAGCGATATGATAAAATAGGTATTGAATCTTAGCCGTTCTTTTTTCCACCCAAGACCTAGGTTGCAAAACAAAATCCCCAAGGATATGGGCCAGAAACATCAATAATAAACTAAGCATGTTTTCTTAATTCTTGTGTACAATATCGTATGACCTGTTGAATTTTCGCATAATTCGCCTTCCTGAGCTCTAAGCTTAATTGGCTCTGGTGTTTCCGACCTATTATTTCCAATAATTCCTGTTGGGTAGCCTCGGGGTTTTCCAATGCCGCTTTGACCGACTCCGCCATATTCACCGTCCATTGTTCGGCAATCAGACAGGCTAAGCTGGTTGTCAGGTTCAAGAAGGCATCCAAATCCTCGTTTTCGGATTTAAACAGGATACTTTCTTTCCCCAGATGATCAAATGCTTCGCCCGAATACACGAAGGCCGTGCCGGAAGCTTTTTTGATGTCGGGGTCTATATAGCTGATCTCTCCAATCCCTATCCCTAACCGAACATCCATATTTTCAAAACTTCTTAATGAAGCCTTCAAATGAAAAATAGTGGTAAACAACTGCTCTACGTCTACCTCAGCCTGGAAACTATCTCCCCGGAACACATCAAAACGCTGCGCATGGAGCCGAAGACTATGTTCTAATTCGGGCATCCACAATCCGATATCCTGGGATCTTGAATGCACTACATCTCCTGTTATGATGATTCGTTGGTTCATAATGATTGAATTTACTGTTTTATTTCCTAAATTTCCTTTATAATTTCTTTAGAATTATTTTCATCAAAAATATAACCGGAAACGATTATAAATCATATTATACCCAAATATAGTTATATTAGAATTTATAATCAAAATTAATTATAATTAAGAATATAATCAAATAACGTTATAATCAGATAAAAAAGCAATATGGCGAATTATGCAAAGAAACTAACGGCTGATAAGGATTTTAAGCTTTCCGATCATCCCACCAAATTCCAAGAGGATATCAGTTCGGATGAAGCGAAAGAAAAATTGAAGGAACTGCGCAAAAAAATAGCTGACCTGCAGGACAAGATGTATGCCGATGACCGATATAGTGTCCTGATCTGCCTTCAAGGCATGGATACGGCCGGAAAAGACTCTTTAATCAGGGAAGTCTTCAAGGCAATGAATGTGCGAGGGGTCGTGGTGGAAAGTTTCAAAACCCCTAGCGAGGAGGAACTGCAGCATGATTACCTTTGGCGACATGAAATCAAATTACCGCAGAAAGGAAAGTTCACTGTTTTTAACCGAACGCATTATGAGAATGTTTTGGTTACCAGGGTTCATCCTGAATATCTATTGAACGAACGCATACCGGGAATCACCGACCCCAAGAAATTGCCGAAGAATTTTTGGGATATGCGTTTCGAGCAGATCAACAATTTTGAGAAAAGATTGGCGGAAAACGGGATGATCATCTTCAAGTTCTTCCTGAACCTTGGTAAGGAAGAGCAGAAGAACAGGCTATTGAGCCGTTTGGAGGAAGAGGAAAAGAATTGGAAGTTCTCCCCTGGCGATTTGGAAGAAAGAGCTTTATGGGACAAATACCAAGTATGCTATGAAGACGCGATCAAAAACACCAGTAAAAAACATGCGCCATGGTATGTGATCCCTTCGGACAGCAAACCCGTAAGCCGATATCTCGTTGCGCAGATCATTTACGATGTACTATCACAGTACAAGGATATCCAATACCCGGAAATGCCGGAAGAAATGGAAGAGAACAAAAGGTTATATAAAGAACAATTGGAAGCTGAATAGCTTCCAATTAGAATATATCTTAAAAAAAACCTTTAAAAAACCACTTTAGAAAGTCCACCATCCAAGGGGATGCTGGCACCATTGAGATAAGAGGCATAATCTGAAGCCAAGAAGGTGACTAAAAAGCCATATTCGGCAGGTAATCCCAATCTTTTTGATGGAATGCTTTCCAATCGATGCTGCTTGACATCTTCCAAGGGAATTCCCTGTTGTTTGGCTTGTCCTTCCATCAGACTATGCAGGCGCTCGGTATCGAAATAGCCCGTCATAATGGAATTAACGGTTATTCCATCCTTGGCTACGGCAGCGGAAAGGGATTTGCTCCAGCTGACCAAGGCAATCCGCATACTGTTGGAAAGGACCAGGTTATCCTGTGGCTCTTTAACGGTTAGCGATGAAACATTGATGATCCGGCCGAATCCCTGCTTTCTCATATGGTGTAAGGCCAGTTCGCTGGCAATTACCGCATTCTGGAACAAGAGATCAAAAGCAACCTGATAATCCGTTTCCTTTTTCGATAGGACATTGCCCGGTTGAGGACCATTGGTATTGTTCAATAGGATATCGATAGAATGTTTTCCAAAAAAGTCCTTTAACACGGCTTTATGTTTTTCCAAATCATTAAAATCCGTAAGCACATAGCCATGCTGTTGCCCTTTGGCATCATCCAATTCCGCAACTACGGCCTTAAGCTTCTCTTCATTTCTCGCCATAACGAACACCTCAGCTCCTGCCGAAGCTAATTGCAATGCTATCCCTTTTCCAATACCATCCGAACCGCCTCCTACTAAGGCCTTTTTTCCACTTAGATCTATTAACATGTATACATTTTATTTTTCGTCATTCTTCGGATAGCCTTCTTCATCAAGGTCATCTCTATAATCTTCAGGATTTCGGGATAGGGCCTCATCTTCCTTAGAAACGCGTATAGCGCGATCGTCCGTGATCCGCATATTATTATCCTCCAGCTCTTCTTGCTGCAAATCTTCCCGATCGGCATATTCCTCTCCTACATAAGGGTTCGAATTATCAAAGGTAGAATCATCATCCTGCGCTCCTTCACTGATCGTATCGTAATCCATTGGATGATCCCAATCTGGATCTTCATCATTCACATCCAATTCAAAACTATCTTCTTCTTCATTATAGGCCAGATCCTGCGGATCGGTAGGTCCCTGCTCATCGATTTCTTCTGTGCCCTCATCCAAGATTTCCTGTCCTTGTTCTAGGTTTTCCGCTTCGTTTTCCAGGTTTTCTTCTAGATTCTTTTTGTTGTTTTTCGAATTTTCCATGATCAATAAATTAAATATACACTTTTCTTAATAACCCCCAAAAAGCCTTAAAAGTTTGCCTAAATGCCTGAATTATGCCTGATTATATATAGGATATTAAAGAATTAACGTTATATTTACATATAACAATTATAAACTTTCTACTATGCAAACTAAAACTGAATACCTTATTTGGGACAAGATTGTCTGTAGTGCAAAAAGTCGTTTTGACGCTGAACTCTATGCCAATAAGTTCAAGGATATGGCTCCGGAATTATTCGATAAATTGATATTGCATATCATTGTTGGCTTTGCATCTGGGGAAGATCACGATAGTATAGCTATTAATTTACACAATGAAATTGAGCATTTGGGCATTGAAGTCCGTGAAGGCGTGGTCGATGCGATTGTTTCCGACAAACATGTGCTCTTCTCATCAGAAATCTACGCGGCCTACCTCACTTTCTCCATGTTGGAAGATGGGAACAACGAAGCAGAAGTGCTTGGCTATGTGACCGACCTTTTGGAGCATCCACAGTTATATTAGGGTGATTTATTTCCAATATTTGCATATCTTTGCAACATATGGAAACCGTTGTTAGTGGTATTAGAAGTACCGGAAAATTACACCTAGGAAACTATTATGGAGCATTGCGCAATTTCGTTAAAATGCAGAACGAATACAATTGCTTCTTTTTTATAGCCGACCTTCATTCGTTAACTACACACCCTACCCCACAGGACCTAACCAGTACTGTGCGCCAAGTGGTTGTTGAATATTTAGCTGCCGGATTGGATCCTGAAAAATCCACCATCTATGTACAATCTGATGTGCCTGAGGTAGCTGAATTATATTTATACATGAACATGAACGCTTACCTGGGCGAACTGGAGCGTTCTACCGCTTTCAAGGACAAGGTAAGAGCAAACCCAAATAATGTCAATGCAGGTCTATTGACTTATCCTGTTTTGATGGCTTGTGATATTTTGATCCACCATGCGACCAAAGTACCGGTTGGTAAAGATCAGGAACAGCATCTGGAGATGACACGTACTTTCGGTAACCGTTTCAACCGTTTGTATAATGTAGATTATTTCCAAGAGTCCTTTGCCTTTACCTATTCCGACAAACTGATCAAGATCCCTGGATTGAGTGGTCAGGGAAAAATGGGAAAATCCAATGGTGATGCCGATTGTATCTACCTTTCCGATCCTGCGGAGACAATCCGTAAAAAGATCATGCGTGCAGTGACGGATGCTGGACCTACCGGTTTGAACCAGGAAAAACCAGAAGCGGTTCAGAATCTATTCGATTTAATGAAAGTGGTCTCTACACCGGATACCTTGGCCCATTTTGATGGTCTGTACAACAATTGCGAAATCCGATATGGTGATTTCAAAAAACAATTGGCAGAGGATATGGTATTGGCAACCAATGAGGTGAGAACACGTATCGAGGAAATCGATAAGGATGATGCCTATATTGCGAAAGTACTTAAATTGGGTGCAGATAAGGCACAGGCTAGTGCGCAAAAAACATTGAAAGAGGTAAGAGAAATCATTGGTCTTAAAAAACTATATTAATCAGATATGCATATAGCCATTGTTGGAAATATTGGTGCCGGAAAGACAACTTTAACCGAACGTCTTGCCAAACACCTCAACTTTGAACCCCAATTTGAAGCCGTAGATAACAACCCATATCTGGAAGATTTCTACAGCGATATGAAACGTTGGGCCTTTAACCTACAGATATTTTTTCTGAACAGCCGTTTCCGTCATATTGTTGATCTGCAGAATCGCGGGATCAATATGATCCAAGACCGTACGATCTATGAAGATGCTTACATCTTTGCAGAGAACTTGTACGATATGGGATTGATGAGTGAACGGGATTTTGAGAATTATAGCGATATTTTCCAAAGTATCATCCATTATATCAAACCACCGGATTTATTGATTTATTTGAAGGCATCGGTGCCTACATTGGTGAATAATATTCAGAAACGTGGAAGAGATTATGAATCGGGGATAAGATTGGATTACCTTTCCAAATTGAACGAGAAGTATGAAAAATGGATCGGGAATTATAAGGATGGGAAATTGTTGATCTTGGACAAGGATAATTTGGATTTCGCGAATAACTCGGAGGATTTAGGAATTATTATTCAAAAGATTGAAACGGAGTTATTTGGCTTGTTTTAAGGAGTACGTTATTGCGAAAACAGGTCATAGCGAAAGCACGTCATTGTGAAAACACGTCATTGCGAACAACAGTAATTGTGAAAACACGTCATTGCGAGGAGGTACGACGAAGCAATCTTTGGACTTTGTCATCCTTAGCAGCGTCTTTGTCATCCTGAGCAGCGTCGAAGGATCTGTACGGGTACCAAATGTAGATGCTTCGACTTCGCTCAGCATGACAAGACTAAAGATTGCTTCGTTCCTCGCAATGACGTATAGCTTCTCGCAATGACGATAAGATTGCTTCGTTCCTCGCAATGACGTATAGCTTCTCGCAATGACGATAAGATTGCTTCGTTCCTCGCAATGACGTAAAAACAAAAAAATCATGAAAGTAATAGGTATCATCCCAGCACGTTACGAATCAACCCGCTTCCCTGGCAAGCCTTTAATAGACATTGCCGGAATGACCATGATCCAACGTGTCTATAACCAAGCTAAAAACGCATCCTCCCTACACGAAGTCATCGTCGCGACCGACGACCAACGAATCTTCGACCACGTACAAAGCTTTGCAGGAAATGTCATGATGACCAGCAACACCCATCAATCAGGAACTGATCGATGCGCTGAAATCATTAAAAAAACAGCTGGTTTCGATGTTGCCATTAACATCCAAGGCGATGAACCTTTCATAGATCCCAACCAGATCGACCTTCTTGTATCCTGCTTCCAACAGGATGACACCCAGATTGCCACATTAATAAGAAAAATTGAACAGCTCGAAGACCTCCAAAACTTCAATAAACCAAAGGTGGTTATCAATAAGCACCAGGAAGCTATCTATTTTTCCCGTCAACCCATTCCCTATTTCCGGGGAAAAGAAATGAAAGATTGGTTGAACCAGATGGATTATTACAACCATATCGGTATCTACGGCTATCGCAGCGAAATCCTACAAGATTTAACAGCACTACCCCTTTCTTCCCTAGAATCAGCAGAATCCTTAGAACAACTACGATGGATCGAAAATGGGTACAAAATAAAAACGGCTATTTCTAGCCATTTAAATGAATCTATTGATACCCCTGAAGATCTTCAGGTAATCCTTAAAAAATATTTTAGTTAACAGGTTTTAAATGATCCGATTAGCTGGATTAACTGATTAGAACAAATACCTTCCCCTATCTTCTATGCTCCGCATATTTGATTTCCGGAAGCAAGGCCATAATCTGATCATAATCCGATAGCCTTAGCTTCTCCATTTCCTCCATGGCTTTTCCCAGCTCCTGAGCTTGGGCTTTCGTACGAATTCCCACCACCGAACAAAGAACCGGTTGATGTAATAGTGGATATTTCAAGGCCAGCGCCATAGCTGATACATTCAATTCCTTTGCCGTTTCCTCCACCGCTTTCTGAATCTTCAACACCTGATGCACCGGAATACTGAGGTATTTCTGCGCAGGTTTGTTCAACATCAATCCCTGAGCAACCGTCCCTCTAGCAAAAACAGAAATCCCTTCTTCCTTGAGCTTCGAAAAATATTCCTCTGGCCTCCTATCCAACAGACTGTATTGCATCATGTTGGAAACAATCTGGCTCTTCTCCGCATATTTCAGAAAGACGTTTGGCCGAATGGAGGAAATTCCATATTCCTTTATTTTTCCTTGCTCCTTCAACAGCTCAAAAGCCTCTATAATCTCATCAAATGGATCATCCAAAGTTCCACCATGCAGTTGATAAAGATCGAGGTAATCCGTTTTCAAGCGGCCAAGGCTTTCCTCCACAGCCGAAAGAATATGTCTCTTAGAAGGAACCCAATCCCAACCGGAACCATCCGATCGCCATTTGTTACCAACTTTAGATGCCAACACCCAATCCTGACGTTTTCCTTGCAGCAACCTTCCGATCAGCTCCTCATTCTTTCCCTTATCATAAAGGTCCGAGGTATCCAGGTAATTGATCCCGTAGCTCGAGGCTAGTTCTAAAATCCGATCATTGGTCGATTCATGCCCCTGCATAAAGGACATTGCTCCCAATCCGATTTCAGAAACCTGAAGATTTCCCTTATAAAGCTTGTTTAACTTCATTCAATGGCTCCTTTCTCACTTCCAACAATTCTACTTCAAAAATTAAGGTACTATAGGCAGGAATCGGACCAGAAGCTCTTTCGCCATACCCGAATTGGTAAGGGATAAAAAACTTATACTTCGATCCGGCTTTCATTAATGGAACGCCTCTTTTCCAGCCTTCAATCATATCTTCCAATTGGATAGTGATCGGTTCGCCCCTATCATAGGAACTATCAAAAGAGGTTCCATCAATTAAAGATCCTTTATAATGAATCACAACCGTATCGGTTAATGTCGGCTGTAATCCCTTTCCTTCGGTAATCACTTGGTATTGTATACCATCTGCTGTTTCCTTAACCCCTGCCACTTTCTTATTCTGCAACAAAAAATCAGCACCTGCTTTTTTTAGTTTTGCCTGTTTTTCTTCAGAAACACGTTGCATGCCTTTCTGGATGACCTCTTCTTTTTGTGTATCATCGAATAGCATTTTCTTGCCATCCAACACATCTTTAAAAGCGTTGGTCAAAATCTGCGAATTCACGGGAAGATCCATCCTCTTCAGATATCCCGCCAAATCCTGCCCTAAGGCATAGGCTAAGGAATCGTTGGCCGTTTTTAAGGTCTGCGCTTGGGATAAACTCATCCCCGCCAATAAAAATATACTGATTAAAAATGTTTTCATTAGGTATGATTGTGTAAATTATGATTTACGATTGAATAAATTAAGATTTATGATTGTTTAATATGTTTTCAACGATTGCATCGGTACAGTCCGGATAATCCACCTTTACTTTTGATTTGGCATTCAACCAAGATTCAATTTCCAGTTCCGATTTCTTTTTCAAACTTTTAATTACCGGAACGCCAATCTCTTCCAAAGAGGCTGCATTCAGATGCTGCTCGTATTGGTTTTTCATCGGAATCACCAGTAATTTTTTCTGAAGATACAATGCTTCTGCTGGAGTTTCAAATCCTGCACCACATAAAATCCCCGAAGCAGTCGCCATGGACTTCACAAAAGCATCACTGTTGATGGGGTTGATGGTCACATTCTTTAATTGAAATGGCTTTTTGTTATGCTTGGAATAGACTTCCCATTTCACATCTGGAAAACGGGATAGATGCTTTAATAAATGGGCATCGTCGTACGATGGTAAATAGACCGTATAATGACCATTGTCTACTGCGTCCAATTCGCGTACAGAATTACGAATAACCGGTGTAAATATATGCTGCGCATAACTTTTGAAATGGAACCCATAGGAATGCGTAGATGGAGCATAATTCTTCATGATGAACTTGCCTAGCATATCCGTTTCTTCTGGTTTAGGACTCGCCGGATCAAAAGCTCCAATCTGATGGCTCAAACCAATACAAGGTTTCTCCTTAAAATAACATGCCCATGCGGAGATCGGTTCAAAATCATTGATCACGAGATCATATTGCTCCACTGGCACCGAATTGACCTCCTTTACAAACTTCCGGACAGTAGAACTCATAAACGTACGCCATAGGTCTACCCCCCCGCTTTTACCAAATATGAAACTCAGGCCATGGTACCGGTATTTCACTTCAAATGGCAGAATAATATCGGCTTGAATCCCGCTGACCAGTACATCTACTTCAGCATGTTTTCGAAGGGATGGAATAATATCTATCGCTCGGCATAAGTGCCCATTTCCAGTTCCTTGAACAGCATATAATATCTTCATCGAAATATTTTGGAACCCCAAATTAACAATATTCAATGAATAAGTAAACGTTTAAATATTAACATTCAATGAATTATTTCTTTAATTTAACCTAAACATTTGTTATTCAACATGAAACCCCTTTTCATTAGCCTTTTTATTTTATTCTTATTTTCCGATAAACCAAAGTGGGGATTTTTTGCGCATAGATTAATTAATGAAAATGCAGTCTATACCCTTCCCCATCCGTTAAATTCCTTTTTCAAAAGCCATATTTATCGCATAACATCCTCCGCCATTAATGCGGACAAAAGGGTGTATATCGATAAAGCAGAAGGGAAAAGACATTTTATTGATTTGGATCGATGGCAGCCTAATGATGTTTCATTTGAACTTAATGTGGATTCTTTATACTATAATGAAGATTCATTAGACCAATCCTTGGATACCTTGATGGTTCCCTGGTATAAATTAAAGGCTAGACAGGATCGTTTTAATTTCCTCCAACATGGCATGATCCCTTGGCAGATCGAAATCTCCTATCAGAACCTGGTCTATGCATTTCAGGAAAAAAACACCAAAAACATTATTAAACATGCTGCAGATCTTGGGCATTACATAGCCGATGCACATGTTCCCTTGCATACCAGCAGCAATTATAATGGACAGTTCAGTAATCAATTAGGTATTCATGCCCTTTGGGAATCGCGACTTCCAGAGCATTTTTTTGAACATTATAACATTATGGTAGGTACGGCAAGTTATATAGATCATGTTCCATCTTTTGCATGGCAAACCATTAAGGAAAGCCATGCTCGTTTGGACTCTGTGTTGCTGTTGGAAAAAACTACGGCAGATAGACTACCTGATCTCCATCACAAATCCTTTCAAGCAAGAGGCAACAGTATTCTTCACACTTATTCCAATGCCTATTTAGATTTATACCATGAATTATTGGAAGGCATGGTGGAACGGAGGATGCAGAAATCCATCCATGCAGTAGGTTCGTTATGGTGGAGTGCTTGGATTGATGCTGGCCAACCTGACCTACCTATTCAAACGAAGAAAGACAAAACAGAAAGCTTCAATTAAAAATATTTCGATACCTTTGGCAAATTTATTTTATATGAAATACGCCTCCAAGCTATTACTAATCTTAAGTTCAGTACCAACCCTATTATTAGCGCAGCAATCCCAAACGGACAGCACCCAATTACAGGAAGTTCATATTCAAGGCAATAGACTTCAGATACCGGTCAATCAATCGAGCCGAAACATACAGATCATTAGTCAGAAAGAGATACAATCCTTGCCCAGTACCAGTATTAACGAAGTTCTTCGTTATGCAGCTGGAGTGGATATCAGGCAACGTGGACCCTTCGGCACCCAGGCTGATGTTGGGATCGATGGTGGTAGTTTTGATCAGACCATTTTATTGGTCAACGGAATCAAGTTCTCCGATCCACAAACTGGTCATCATATGTTGAATATTCCGGTTCCATTGGAAGCTATCGAACGTATAGAGATCCTTCGTGGTCCTGCCTCTCGAATATTCGGAATTAACGGACTGACAGGAGCAATTAATATCGTTACGAAAAAGGCGGATAGCCATAGCGTCTTTGCCCATACCTATGCGGGTTCTTCCTTTGAAAACCGTGAAGAGGAAGGAAAGAAAGGGATATATTGGGGAAAAGGTATTCAGCTAGGTGGAACAATTTCTACCGAAAAACAACAACATCAGCTTTACCTGACCAAGGAAAATTCTAATGGACAACGTTATAATACGGCTTCTGATAATGAAAAAATCTTCTATCAGAATCAATTCCAGTTCAATGATCGAAATGCCCTTCAAATGATGGCTGGATATATTAATAATGAATTTGGTGCCAATGGCTATTATGCAGCGCCAGGTGATAAGGAATCGGAGGAACATGTGGAAACCGTTCATTATAGTTTGGCTTCTACGCATCAACTTGGAAATAAGTGGTTTATCAGTCCTAGGTTTAGCCATCGCTATAATGAAGATGATTACCGTTATTACCGAAACGACTTGAGCAAAGGTCGGTCTAAGCATTATACCCATACCCTTTCAGGGGAGTTGAACGCAAGTTATAAAAGTGCTTATGGTGATCTTGGGCTAGGTTTGGAAACCCGCCAGGAGAAAATCAGCAGTTCGAATATCGGGAAGCATGAACGTGTGAATTTTGGGGCATATACGGAATTTAGGACAAGTCATATTAAGAATTTCTTAATCAATTTGGGGGCTTATGTTAATTATAATTCAGATTATGATTGGCAGGTTTTTCCAGGGATTGATGTGAGCTATTTGATCGGTAATTATTGGCAGATTGCCGCAAGTACAGGGTCGAGCCAACGAATACCAACCTTTACGGATCTTTATCTTAACCAAAGGCCAGCGAATATTGGAAATCCTGAACTGGTTTCTGAAAATGCATGGCAGCATGATCTGACGCTGAAATTTAATAAGGATAGGATTGCTGCCAAAGCGGGTTATTTTTATCGGGATATTGATAATTTTATTGATTGGACGAGAGAAAGTACCGCTGTACCTTATCAGGCGATGAATTTAGGGAAAAACCAGGTGCATGGGGTTTTGGTAAATTTTAGTTTCTTGCAGCCTTTTGGAGGTGATCAATCCTTGAGATTTCAGGTGGATTATAATTATTTAGATCCTTCTATTATTAATAAGACTGAGAATAAGATATTAAAATACGGGATTAAAAGTTTGAAACATCAGTTAGTTGGAACGTTGAGTTATGAGGTTAAGGAATGGTCGTTTACTACAGCAAATAGGTATTTGGAACGAATTTCTGGAACGCCTTATTTTGTTTCTGATTTTAGGGTTGGGTATCAAAGAAATAATTTTAGAGTGTATGGGGATGTTCAGAATATTTTTGATGAGGAGTATCTGGAAATTGAAGCTGTGCCGTTATTGGGTAGATGGGTTACTTTGGGGGTACAGTATAATTTGAAGTTTAGATAGTTTTGTCCTACGTCATCGTGCGGAAGTTTCCCCGTCATTGCGCCACCTGCGTCATTGCGAGGAGGCACGACGAAGCAATCTTTCTCCTTGTGTCATCCTGATAAGCCTTTAAGTGTCATCCTGAGCAGCCTTTCAGTGTCATCCTGAGCAGCGTCGAAGGATCTATACGGGTACCATATGTAGATGCTTCGACTTCGCTCAGCATGACATGAGTAAAGATTGCTTCGTTCCTCGCAATGACGCGCCCACCTACCTCCAACGCCGCATACCTACCTCCAACGCCGCATACCTACACCCCACACCCCACACACCTACTTCCAATGCCCTCCATACCTCCTCCCAACAAAAAAAAGCTCAATTCCTACGAATTGAGCTTTTTATAAATCTTATATTCTTTACAAGATTACAATTGTTTATCTAATTTCTCAGCAAGAACAGATTTTGGAACTGCTCCAACTTGTTTGTCTACAATCTCACCGTTTTTAAAATATAATAACGCTGGGATATTACGGATACCGTAACGAACAGAAATATCTGGGTTGTTATCCACGTTAACTTTTCCAACTACTGCTTTACCTTCGTATTCTGTAGCAATTTCGTCAACCAATGGACCTACCATACGACATGGACCACACCATTCTGCCCAAAAATCAATTAAAACTGGTTTATCTGATTTTAATACAACTTCATCAAAGTTGCTGTCTGTAATTTCTAATGCCATACTTTTATGCTTATTTGATTTATCAATAGTATTTATACAAATATAATCATTCCCAACCTTATGCTATAGGTTTCCACTTAATAAAATTTCTATAGCTTATCAATTTAATCTATAATTCACCCCTTCTAACTCCTCTAAACCATCCAAAAACTCATTCGTAATAAAAATCTTACGCTTTTTCACCGGCATCTCAATCGTCAGTTCATCCTGCATATCCATGATTTTGAACTTCAATTGACAATTCGCCTCCTGCCCTTCAATGTGGCAACAATTTATCAAACGTTCCAATTCTGTAATAAATTCCGAATCCAGTTTGTGCAATGGAAATTGAATGGTAAAAGTTTTCGCCATCTTTTCCCGAAGATCCGAAAGCAATTGGATGTTCTTCAATTCAAATCCCCAGTTTCCTACCTGCTTAAATCTTTCCTGCACCAGTCCACGGATCTGCACAAAATATCCTTCCTGTAGATATCCCTTGAATTTCACATAATCTTCACCAAAGACCATGATCTCATACGAATCCGAATAATCCTCAATAACAAAAGATCCGAAAGGTTTTCCAGATTTCGCCACACGATGATTCGCCGATTGGATAATCCCACCAACAACCACTTCCTTGTTCTTGATCCTATTGAACTCCAAAGCTACCTCCGGCTCCACCTCCGAAGCTTTCATTTTATTGATCATCTGCAATTCACTCACCTTATTCGCACAGAAATGCTTGATCTCAAATTTATAGTTATCCAATGGATGGCTGGTCAGGTAGATCCCGATCACATCCTTTTCATATTTCAACTTCTCGATCAAGCCCCAAGCAGTAGCCGGAGAAAAAGTAGGTTCTGGTAATTCCACCGATCCGCCAGACCCAAAAAGACTGGCCTGCGCCGAGTTTTCATTCTCCTTGAATTTATGTGCAAATTTAATCGCCTTCTCAATTCCGGTACTGTTATCCGTATCCGAACTAAAGTATTGCGCCCGGTGGGTATCTTTAAAGGAATCAAATCCACCTGCATAGGCTAAACTCTCAAAGGCTTTTTTATTGATCATCCGCAGATCCACCCTTTTCGCCAGATCAAACAGCGATTTATAAGGTCCAGAACTTCTACTCTCTACGATGGTCTCCACTGCTCCTGCACCAACCCCTTTCACAGCGCCCATCCCGAATCGAATAGCTCCCTCCTCGTTTACCGTAAATTTATAATGCGATTCATTCACATCCGGACCCAATACCACCAAGCCCATCCTTCTACATTCTTCCATGAAGAAAGTGACCTGCTTGATGTCGTTCATGTTGTTGGAAAGCACCGCAGCCATATATTCAGCCGGATAATGTGCTTTTAAATAAGCGGTCTGATAGGCAATCCATGCATAACAGGTCGAGTGCGACTTGTTGAAGGCATAACTCGCAAAAGCTTCCCAGTCGGTCCAGATCTTCTCCAATACCTTTGCATTGTGCCCATTGGCTTCCGCCTGCGACACAAACTTAGGCTTCATTTTATCCAATACCGCCTTTTGTTTCTTACCCATCGCCTTACGCAATACGTCGGCATCACCTTTAGAGAATCCTGCCAACTTCTGCGAAAGAAGCATTACCTGCTCCTGGTAAACCGTAATCCCATACGTTTCGCTCAGGTATTCCTCACATGCATCCAGGTCATAGGCAATTGGTTCAATTCCATGCTTCCTTTTAACGAAGGAAGGAATGTATTCCATCGGTCCCGGACGGTACAGGGCGTTCATGGCAATCAAATCCGCAAATACCGTAGGTTTCAGCTCCTTCATGTATTTCTGCATCCCCGGAGACTCATACTGGAAGATACCGATGGTTTCTCCACGTTGGAAAAGCTCATAGGTCTTTTCGTCGTCAATCGGGAAATGATCCGGATCCAGCTCAATATCGTGGCGTAATTTAACGTTGGTGACCGTATCTTTAATCAAGGTCAGGGTTTTCAACCCCAAAAAGTCCATCTTCAATAAGCCGGCGCTTTCCACCACCGAGTTATCAAATTGGGTAACATACAGATCGGAGTCCTTCGCCAAGGATACCGGAACAAAATTCGTAATATCATCTGGCGTAATAATAACTCCACAGGCATGAATCCCCGTATTACGCATGGATCCTTCCAAAACACGCGCTTGTTTGATGGTTTCCGCCTCAAGACCAGCCCCATCAGCCAAATTCTTCAACTTATTGACCGCTTCCAATTCTTCTGAACGTAAAGCCTCCTTTAAGGCTTTATCCTCCATATTGAAAATCTTGCTCAGTTTGAGGTTGGGGATCAATTTGGCAATCTCATTGGCATCTGCCAAAGGCAGATCCAACACCCTTGCTGTATCCTTAATGGATGATTTGGCCGCCATGGTACCATAAGTAATGATCTGGGCCACTTGTGAAGCGCCGTATTTATCGATTACATACTGCATAACACGACCACGCCCCTCATCATCAAAATCGATATCGATATCCGGCATGGATACCCGGTCAGGATTCAAGAAACGCTCAAATAGTAGATCATATTTGATGGGGTCGATATTCGTAATTCCTAAACAATAAGCAACGGCAGAACCCGCTGCCGATCCACGACCTGGCCCCACAGAAACGCCCATATCTCGAGCCGCAGCAATGAAATCCTGTACGATCAAGAAATAACCTGGATATCCGGTTTTCTCGATGGTCGCCAATTCAAAATCCAAACGCTCGCGGATATCATCCGTAATTTCCTCATATCGCTTTTCTGCCCCTTTATAGGTTAAATGGGCAAGGAATGCATTTTCACCTCTTTTTCCGCCATCCACATCATCTTCTGCATGTTGAAATTCCTCCGGAATCTCAAACTTCGGTAACAGTACATCCCGATTAAGTGAATACGTATCGATCTTATCCAAAATCTCCTGGATATTGATGATGGCATCGGGCAGATCGGTAAAGGACTTTTTCATTTCCTCCGCCGATTTGAAATAATATTCCTGGTTCGGCATGCCGAATCGGAAACCTCTACCCCTACCTTTAGGCGTAGATAGTTTCTCCCCATCCTTTACACATAAAAGGATATCATGGGCATGCGCATCCGTTTTATTGACATAATAGGTATTGTTGGTAGCAACCATTTTTACCTGGTGCCTTTTAGCCAGTTCGATCAATGTAGCATTCACACGGTTCTCATCTTCCTGACCATGGCGCATGATCTCTATATACAGATCCTCGCCAAATAATTCCTTCCACCAGATCAAGGCTTCTTCAGCTTGGCTTTCACCAATATTCAAAACCTTACTAGGTACCTCACCATTCAGGTTACCGGTTAAAACGATCAGATGTTCTTTGTATCGTTCCACAACAGATTTATCAATCCGAGGCACATAATAGAAACCCTCAGTATAGGCAATAGATGCCATCTTGGCCATGTTATGATAGCCTTCTTTATTTTTGGCCAGAAAAACTACCTGGTAACCGTTATCCTTGCGGGATTTATCTTTCCGGTCATCACAGATATAAAACTCACAACCCACGATCGGTTTGATCGCTTGATCCGTAAAGTCCTCGCCTTTTGCCAAGGCTTCTTCCCTTTTTACTTCCAGGTCTTTATTATAACCCAACACTTTACTTACAAAGTGAAAGGCTCCCATCATATTCCCGTGATCGGTCATGGCTACAGCTGGCATTTTTTGCTTTGCTGCCGCCTGCACCAAACCATCAATGGAAATGGTAGACTGAAGGACAGAAAATTGGGTATGGTTATGTAAATGGGCAAAACTTGCCTCTTGAAATCGTTTTAATGTTTCCGGATCGATGGTAACCGAAGCAATACCCGACTTTTCGCGAGCACGGATATCGTCCGATGCTGCTTTTAGATTGATATGCTTTAATCCTACTGATTCAACAACAGCAGGATGTTCTCTTTTGAACTCTACAAAATATCCAGTATCAACCTGTAGATCCGATACTGTATACACCTCGCGACGCACCAATTCGAAAAAACAACGGGTTGTTGCTTCCACGTCGGCGGTTGCATTATGCGCTTCCGCAAATGGAACACCAAATAAATAACTGTGTAGTTCGGTAAGTGTAGGTAATTTGAACTTACCACCACGTCCTCCTGGTAATTTCAATAGATCGGCAGTCACTTCTGTACAGGTATCCAAGATCCGCATCTTTCCCATGGGACTTTCCACTTGGTACCTATAAAACTCAGCGCCCATGATGTTCAGGTCAAATCCGATGTTCTGACCTACTATAAATTTTGCTTTTGAAAGGGCTTCATTGAATTTTAATAAGACTTCCTGCAAAGGAACTCCTTCCTGCGTTGCCAATTCCGTGGAGATACCGTGTATTTTCTCCGAATCATAAGGGATATTAAAGCCATCCGGTTTAATCAGATAATCTTGATGCTCTACCAACCTACCCATTTCATCGTGCAATTGCCAAGCAATCTGAATACAACGCGGCCAATTATCAGTATCTGTAATTGGTGCATCCCAACGCTTCGGCAATCCCGTCGTCTCCGTATCAAAAATTATATACATAGTTTTCCCTCTGAACTAACAAAAATACTTAATAATTCCTTAAGATTGGAGCCAAATCTGTCAGAAGAATTCAAGATAGCCAACCTTTATTGCTTTAATCTATTATTTCAGATTGTGACCAGATTATCCATTAAAGAAAGAGCTCAATTGATAACCAATTGAGCTCTTTTTTCTTAAGTGAAATTTCTTATTTCAAAATCACCACCTCTACCCGTCTGTTTTTCTGACGGCCATCGGGTGTCTTATTATCTGCAATAGGTTTGGTAAGCCCTAAACCTCTAGTAGCTATTCTAGACTCTGCAATTCCGGCATCTACTAAAAATGTCTTAACAGAAGCTGCTCTTTTATCCGATAACCAAAGGTTATAATTTGCTTCTCCGGTGGCATCAGTATGTCCATCCACACGGATCTTAGCTTTTGCCTGATCCGTTTTCAACACCTTCACCAATTTGCTCAATTCTTTTTTAGCCGCCTCCGATAAATAAGATGAATTTGTACTGAACAATAAATCGGAAGATAAAGAGACCATTATCCCTTCATTGGTTTCGGTTGCCGTTTCAAATTCACGTTTTACATTTTTCAATCCATCGTTGGTACCATCTTTGGAAACAACGGCTCCTGGATTTACCACCATGGATTGTTGTTTACAAGAGAACAGCGTAACACTAGCTAAAATGATCAAAAACAAAAAGTTTATTCGCTTCATATTTTTTGTAGATTATTAATTTCGTAAATATAAGTTTTCCTCGTTAAATTTTATTTTTTAAATATTCTTTGCTCCGCAGATTGAATCTCTGGAATCCCTTGGTAAAGCTTCCAGATCAATCCTGTTCTGGCATTTTCCAACATGACCGCCACATGGGCTTGGTTCGACGCCAAATATTCATCGGAAACATCATCGTTCTTCAGATCCATCCATGACCGAAAGCCATATTCCGAGAATAGGGTCTCCCCGTAAAGTGTATACAAAGCATTTAATGAACGTTTTGCTTTAACAGGATCCAAAAATATGCTCGCTATCGATATAGCAGGATTGATCCGGTAATTACCCACCGCATCAAAATGCTGATAGAAACCCCAGATATCTGAATTGGTAGTCCCCACACCTATTTCATTGTCCCTACGTTTAACCAATAGCGCATATTTCCCTACAATATCCTTCAAATCATATGCTCCAACTTTAGCTAGGTTAGGATTTATACTGGTAAATGGTCTGTACATTTCCAGGAGACTCGAATTTATTGGCCCAAACGGGACATCTAGACCATACATGGAAGTATCCTTCAGGCCTGATACTTTGATCAAGGTATCCACCAGCACTGGCTTGTCCACTATTTCCAAATCCATATCCGTTTTAGCCAAACTATCTTTGCTTAAAGAATCCTGAATTCCCTTGGCATTATCCAATGGACTTGCAGGCACAACCCGTTTATAGGAATAGGCCAAGGAATTTGAAAATGCCTGATTAGGAAGACTATGTTTCTTGGAAGCCGTTGCCAGCATATAGGTATTCAAACCAACTCCCAATCCCGTTAAAGGTGCATGTGGAAGATTCCCTTCCACCATATCCAAAGAAGATCTTAATATAAGTGGATCTGTACTCAATGCAGCAGCTCGCCAATCTACCCTATCCCATAATTTTGTGATGGCTGTCCGCAATTCGGCTTCTTCTGCGGCATCGCCCTTGAGGTACTGCCTTACAATCAATAAAGCCTCAATAATGGATGTGGTAGCTACCACATCGTATTTTGCCTGTCCATCCAGGTATTCCGGCAATCCTTTTCTTCCATCGAAAAACGCCGGATAAAATCCTTTATTATTCTGTGCCTTATCCAAGAATTGAACAATTTTCTTGGTTCTGTTGATGAACATGGACTTCGATAGAAATCCCTTCTCTACGCCCACCATTAAACTCAATAAGGCACCACCGGTTTCTTTTACAGAAACAGGAGCTTTATCCTTCAATCGGAATGGTGTATACATCCCGGAATTCACATCATAGTTCTCAATGAAATAATTGATATGAGCCAATTGAACCAAATCCAAAAACTGGTTCTCGTTCAGTGCTTTCGGTTCCACCTCCTTTACATCCGAGAATGGCGATTCGCGGTAATTATAATCTACCCAAGCGATTTTATAATAATATTTTTTATCCAATGTGGGCACATAATCCAGATACCTCAACATATACGTTGGTCGAATAGCTACGGGGGTGAACTCCTTATTATCCAGCGATCGGTAAATCTTCACATACCTGATACTTGGTGTCAATGGCACCTGCCATTGTAATTCTACATGTTTACCGTGAGGATTGACCTTAGATAGCACTGCTGCAGAAGTCAAGGGAGCCGTTGAATAATTGGCCGGTAGGAATTCAATCTGATCAAGGAACAATTGATGGGTAGCAGGACTGCTTTGCTGCTGCCTGAAAATGACCCCTGAAATGATCTTATCAATATTTAGTCCGGCAAAATCCTTAACCGGAATCTTAACATTCAACCAGGCATTATTCGTATAATCTTCAATATAATCGCCTAAGGGTAGACTTATAGATTGATTGGGTCCTTGTTGGATGGAAATAGATGGCAACTGCTTCTGTGAGGTTTCCGAAGAACCGACAAATAATTTCAGATTCAAAACATCTTCCGCTGATACCCGGTAATGGAATTTCTGACGACTGTATCGAATCAGTACATTCCAATCGCCAGCTTCCGAAGAGATATACCGCAAGGACAATGCATTTCCTGGTGTAAAATAGAGGGAATCAGAAACCAGGAGGTTCCGATGTACATTCTCTACCCAGCTTTGTCCGGAATAATCCACATAACTTCTAGCATAGCTTCCTTTCACCAAACTATTATCGAAAACTACTTCTGTATAGGATTCGGCTTTGGATTTGGTAAGAAAACAACATAAAATCAAAAAGAAAAAGAGTCTAAGTTGCATATTAAACTATTATGATACGAAAATAGAGAAAATTCGTGCCAAAAGCCACTTTTTTGGGTTATTTAAGGCTTCGTGATAAAATTATTACGCAGATATAAAGCACATTGCAATTTTTTGGTAAGAATAATTTTTCAAGTATCAACATTCTCTCTATATTTGCAACACTTCAAGCGAAAGTAGCTCAGTTGGTAGAGCACAACCTTGCCAAGGTTGGGGTCGCGAGTTCGAATCTCGTCTTTCGCTCAGTTGCCTAGGTGGTGGAACTGGTAGACACGCAGGACTTAAAATCCTGTTCCTGTTAAAGGAGTGCGGGTTCGATTCCCGCCCTAGGTACGGAAAAAAAGCTCGTCGGTTGACGAGCTTTTTTAGTATAAAGTAGTGAGTATTTAGTATTTAGACCTATGGCGCATCAATCATTGCTGGTATCATGCGTCATTGCGAGGAGGCACGACGAAGCAATCTTCACATAATTACCCAGCGACGATGAAATCAACAAACCTTAATCGCCCATTTTTCCATTCAAACTTCCATAAATAGGTATATTCTGTGATCATATAGTTAGGATAAACTAACTCGCTATATTCTGAACCCCCTTGATTAGCATACTTAATATGGATCATACCGAAAGTTTGGGGGGTAAAGATTTTTAAGCATATAATTTCATCACTCTGTACAGGAAGAATGTTGTGTCCCTTACGCCACGAAAGACACTCCTAAAAGCTTTGAGTTTTGCATTGAAAGATTCTGCCGAGGCATTGGTGCTTCTGTTATCGAAGTAGTGTAGTATATATTGGTGATGTGCTGCAATGGATCTTGCCACGCTCTCAAAGGAAGCAATGCCCGCATTCTCAACCTGATTGTGCCACAGACCTAGCTTTGTAAAAGCTATCTTTTTGTCCCTGCATTTGTTGA